>NZ_DFQP01000094.1:23442-23707 GCF_002377845.1 Microbacterium sp. UBA3486 | reverse complement strand
GGACAGCGCCCGACCGGACAGCGCCCGACCGGGCCCGGCACCTACCGCGACGACCGCGGCGGCGACCGCCCCCGGTTCGACCGTGACGACCGTGCGCGTCGCGATGACCGCGGCGCCGGCACCCAGCGTCAGGGCTTCCGTGACAACGACCACCGCGATGGTGGGCGTCCGGGTC
Organism: Microbacterium sp. UBA3486; assembly: GCF_002377845.1. Classification (NCBI taxonomy): domain Bacteria; kingdom Bacillati; phylum Actinomycetota; class Actinomycetes; order Micrococcales; family Microbacteriaceae; genus Microbacterium; species Microbacterium sp. UBA3486. The sequence continues at coordinate 23,532 of NZ_DFQP01000094.1, read as the reverse complement.
GCGACGACCGGCGTGGTGCCGAGCGTCCCCGGTTCGACCGTGACCGTGGCACCGAGCGTGCCCGGTTCGACCGTGACGACCGTCCGCGTC
>NZ_DFQP01000094.1:0-23204 GCF_002377845.1 Microbacterium sp. UBA3486 | reverse complement strand
GATCGCGGCACCGAGCGCCCCGAGCGTTCATACGACGCCGACCGGGCGCGTCGCGCTTTCGACCGTGACCGCACACAGCGTTCGTACGAGGGCGGCCGCGACGAGCGTTCGCGTCCGTCGACCGGTGGCGCGTACCGCACCGAGCGCCCGCGCCCGCTGACCTCGGACACCCGTGGGCGTCCGGCCCGCAACGAGCGACCGAGCCGCAACGACTGGAACGCCACCAGCCGTCCTGCATCGACCGGAGCGAAGTTCACGCCGGGCGATGACGTCGTGCACGAGCGCCTCGAGGCGAAGTCCGTCGCGGCGGTCGAGGTCGACGGTGTGACCTTCGGCGACCTCGGTCTCGGATCGAACATCGTCGAGACCCTCGTCGGTATGGGCGCGGCCACGCCGTTCCCGATCCAGGCGGCCAGCATCCCCGCCGTCCTCGCCGGGCGCGACGTGCTCGCCCGCGGCCGTACCGGCTCCGGCAAGACCATCGCCTTCGGCGCGCCGCTCGTCGAGCGCGTGCTGCAGTCGCAGGCCGGCAAGCGCCGTGAGTTCGGGCGGTCGCCGCGCGCGATCATCCTCGCTCCGACGCGTGAGCTCGCGCTGCAGATCGACCGCACCATCCAGCCGATCGCCCGCAGCGTCGGGCTGTTCACCACGCAGATCTACGGTGGCGTGCCGCAGGGGCGTCAGGTGGGCGCGCTCAAGAAGGGCGTCGACATCGTGATCGGCACCCCCGGTCGTGTCGAGGACCTCATCAACCAGGGCAAGCTCGACCTCTCGGACTGCCGCATCGCGGTGCTCGATGAGGCCGACCACATGTGCGAGCTCGGCTTCGTCGAACCGGTGCAGCGCATCCTGCGTCACACCGCCGACGGCAGCCAGAAGCTGCTGTTCTCGGCCACGCTCGACCGTGAGGTCGCCGCACTCGTCGACGAGTTCCTCGTCGACCCGGCCGTGTACGAGGTCGCAGGTGAAGACCAGGACTCCAGCACGATCGAGCACCGCGTGCTCGTGATCGAGCACCGCGACAAGGCCGACATCCTCACGTCGCTCGTCGACCGCGACGGCAAGACGTTGGTGTTCGCCCGTACCCGCGCCTACGCCGACATGCTCGCGGAGCAGTTCGACGACGCCGGCATCCCGGCCGTCTCACTGCACGGTGACCTGAACCAGGCCAAGCGCACGCGCAACCTCGAGCGTCTGACGTCGGGGCGCGTGAGCGTGCTCGTCGCCACGGATGTCGCCGCCCGCGGCATCCACGTCGACGATATCGATCTGGTCGTCCAGGCCGATGCGCCCGACGAGTACAAGACCTACCTGCACCGCTCGGGCCGTACGGGTCGTGCCGGCCGCGCAGGTCGAGTCGTCACGCTGATCACGCGTCAGCGTCAGCGCCGCATGAGTGAGCTGCTCGAGCGCGCCGAGATCGATGCGCCGTTCGAGAACGCCCGTCTCGACGACGACGTGATCGAGGAGATCGCCGGTCGCGTTCCGACCGCGGCAGACCTCACCTCCTGACTCGGTCGGTCGCCGGCTGCGACCGCGCACAACGAGGACGATCCTGCAGAAGGGCCCCGGGAAGCACGTTCCCGGGGCCCTTCGGCGTCGTCTCTCCGGAGTTGTGAACGTTCGGAAGCGAGCGCTCCGAGGTTCCGTGCCGAGATGACGCCTTCCACGGGATGATGACGGTGGATGGTGTCGCGGTGTCGGCCCGGGTCGCGCGAAGCTACCCTGAGAGGGTCTCGGAACCTGACCTCGACGGTCGGTGCGGGCGCGAGAGGAGAGCACGATGGGCGTCGTATTCCCGGCGGAATCATTCTCGATCACGACCGCCGACGGTGACATCGTCATGCTGCGTATCTGCGATTTGTGCGGTGCCGCTGTCGTCGAAGCCGAAGGTACCGATCTCGCGTTCCACAAGCGCTGGCACCGGATGACCGGGTCGGGCAACTGGGTCGACCCCGATACCCGCCGTCACCACGGTCCCGCGAGTCCATTCACTCCGAACGGATCGGCCTGACGGGCAGCGACGAGTGCGGTCTCATCGCGCGCGGCGGCGCGGAGCGTCGGTCAGGACAGCTCGTGCACGTGCACGGCGGAGGTCAGGTTCGTGCCGTTGAGGTCGAGATAGATCACGCTCTCGGTCACGGTGAGGGTCATGGTGTTGCGGCGCTCGATCAGGGTAGACGCGGTCTCGACGAATCCGGGGTCGAAGCTGTGGAGGCGGATGTCCTCGCGGCGGTGGATGCGCTTGTCGGTCCACGGCGCCATCACCTTGGCGGGGTCGCGATGGGTGTACACCACGGTGCGCTCGGCGAGCCTGCTGCCGTAGTGCAGCCGCTCGGCGTCGGGCGCCCCGATCTCGACCCAGACGGTGACGAGGCCGGTGAGGTCGCGCACGAGCACTGCGGGCTCTTCCGTCGAGGAGATGCTGCCGCCGAATGCGATGCCTTCGGCGAACTCGAGCCCGTAGGCCAGCACGCGTGTGAGCATGTACGCATCGGTCTCGGACGGATGCCGGGCCACGCGCAACGAGTAGTCCTCGTAGACTCCGCGATCGGTGTCAGCGAGCTGCACCTCGAATGTGTGGACTGTCGAACCGATCGCCATGATCCTCGAGCCTACGCGGCTGCGGGATGCGCGCCCGACCGCGGGGTCAGAAGAGCATCGGCTGCGCGGGCGCTGCCTCGGCTCGGGCGCTGGGGGTGAACCGCACCGCGGTCGCGGCGGCAGCACTCGTCTGCACATGGCCCTGTCCCGGTCGGAGCCCGCGCCGGGGGTAGTCGTCTTCGTGGCGGCCGTCCAGTCCGTGCATGCGGATGAGCGGACGGGTGCGCTTGGCGAGCCACTGCCGGTATCCCTTGGGCGCCTCGGCGGAAGCCCCGGGATACAGCCCCCGGTACGACGAGACGAGGTCGGGACGATGAGTGTCGAGCCATTGGAAGAACCACGGCTTGACGCCCGGTCGCAGATGCAGGGCGCCGTAGATGACGCTACGCGCCCCCGCCTCCTTGATGCGCACGAGGGCACTGTCGATCGCGGCGAGCGAATCGGTCATGTGCGGCATGATCGGCATGAGGAACACGGTCACGGGGAACCCGGCGTCGGCCAGAGCCCGCACGGTGTCGAGCCGGGCCTGCGTGGTCGGGGCTCCGGGCTCGATCGCCTTCTGCAGGTCGTCGTCGTACATCGCGATCGACATCTGCACGTCGATCGGCACGCGCTCGGCGGCTTTCGCGAGCAGGGGGATGTCACGGCGGATCAGCGTGCCCTTGGTCAGGATCGATATCGGGGTGCCGGATGCCGCGAGCGTCTCGATGATGCCGGGCATGAGCTTGTATCGCCCCTCGGCGCGCTGATACGGATCAGTGTTCGTGCCCAGGGCCACGGTCTCGTGCTCCCAGCTGCCTTTGCGCAGCTCTCGTGCGAGCACCTCGACGACGTTCACCTTCACCACGATCTGCGAGTCGAAGTCGGCCCCGCCGTCGAGGTCGAGGTACTCGTGCGTGCCGCGGGCGAAGCAGTAGACGCAGGCATGCGAGCATCCGCGGTAGGGGTTGATCGTCCACGCGAACGGCATGCGCGAGGCACCGGGGACGTGGTTGAGAGCAGACTTCGACAGCACCTCGTGGAACGTCATGCCGGCGAACTCGGGGGTGATCACCGAGCGCAGCACACTCGAGCGGTCTTCGAGGCCGGGCAGCGCCGCCGCGTCCGTCTCTCCGAGCTTCTGTCCCTGCCACCTCATTCGACCATTCGAACAGAAAGACGAAGTTATCGCAAGACAGTCTGCAACATATCTTCGAATGAGAAGATGGATCAATGCCCTTCCTGCCGCACGCTCAGCATGCGGCTCCGCGGTCCCCGATCCGTGGGCCCGCATTGCCGATCGGCGTCGCCCTCACTGCCATCGGCATCCTGCTCTCGATCGGTTCCGGACCGGTGTCGCCCTCGGGTGCCGACCCGATGCCGGTGCCGGTCGCGGTCATGCAGGTTCCGCCGGTCAGGGTGGCCGCGACGACCGCAGCCGACCCCTGTGCCGAGCCTTCGGTGCAGCAGGCGATCGCGAGCGGCGACGATGCGGCGGCGATCGCGGGCTTCGGCGGCGGTGCTGCCTTCCGCGAGGCGGTCGTCGCGGGGAACGCTCCGTGCGTCTCGCTCACCGATCCTGCGCGCCTCTGGGTCGTGGTGAACAAGTCGCTGCCGCTGAACCCGCCCGAGTACGAGCCGGCGAATCTCGACTCCGTGCCGCTGCAGATGACGACACCCTCGGGGCGCGTGCGCTCCGACGTGGCCGCGGCGGTCGGTCGGATGGCGGATGCCGCTGCAGCCGCGGGCGTGGGACGCATCGGCGCGAACAACGGCTACCGTTCCTACGGACTGCAGGTGACGACGTACGGATCCCATGTGCGATCACAGGGACAGGCCGAGGCGGATGCGGGCTCGGCGCGCCCCGGTCACAGCGAGCACCAGACGGGTCTCGCACTCGACGTGGTCGCATGCGGCACGGGGTGCGGGGGCCTCGACGGCTTCGGAGCGACCGCGCAGAGCGACTGGGTCGCCGCTCATGCCTGGGAATACGGCTTCATCGTGCGTTATGAGCAGGTCGGCACCCCCGTGACGGGGTATGCGCCGGAGCCGTGGCACCTCCGCTACGTCGGAGTCGACCTCGCCGCGGCCTATCACGAGGGCGGATTCCACACGCTCGAAGAGTTCTTCGGCCTTCCTGCCGCGCCGGATTACGCGCACTGAATCGGGGGCTGGAGCCCCGGTTGCGGCATCCGACAAGCGCGGTACCCAGTGTCACGATTTATGGGATGCATTCTCACAACGTCCTGTCCCGCGTCCCCTCTGCGACATAGAATCACCGAAGCAACGATGCATGAGACGTTCAGGAGGACGGCATGGAACGCGACATCTACGACGAGGATCACGAGGCTTTCCGGGACCTGGTCAAGGACTTCGTCAAGCGCCACGTGACCAACGAGGCGATCGAGCGGTGGGATGCCGCGGGTGAGATCGACCGGGGGACCATGCGCGCCGCCGGCGAAGCGGGTCTGATCGGCCTGTCGGTCCCCGAGGAGTTCGGTGGCGCCGGGATGCTGCAGGACTACCGCTTCCGCACGATCGTCATGGAAGAGGTCATCGCCGCAGGTGCCGGTTCGCTGGCGGGAGCCTTCGGCATCCAGGACGACCTGGCCGTGCCCTACCTCGTGCACATGGGGACGCAGGAGCAGAAGGAGAAGTGGCTGCCTCGCATGGCCACGGGTGAGGTGCTCGGCGCACTCGCCATGACCGACCCGGGTGCGGGTTCGGATCTGCGTGGCATCAAGACCAACGCCAAGAAGGTCGACGGCGGCTACATCCTCAACGGTGCGAAGACGTTCATCTCCTCGGGCACGACGGCCGACGTGGTCGTCACGTTCGTCAAGACCGGTGAGGGCAACCGTCCCGACGCGTTCAGCCTGCTGCTCGTGGAGAAGGGCATGGAGGGCTTCGACCAGGGCAAGAAGCTCAGCAAGATGGGTTTCCACGGCTGGGACACGGCCGAGCTCAGCTTCACCGACGTGTTCGTCCCCGACGAGAACCTCATCAGCGGCAAGGAGGGCCAGGGCTTCATCCAGCTGATGCTGAACCTGCCGCTCGAGCGTCTCTCGATCGGCGTCGCCGCGGCCGCAGCCGCACAGGCCGCCCTCGACTGGACCATCGCGTACACGAAGGATCGCGAGGCGTTCGGTGAGCGCATCGCCGACTTCCAGAACACCCGCTTCCGGCTCGCCGACATGTCTGCGACCACCGATGCGATGTGGGCGTACATCGACCGCGCGCTGCTCTCCTACAAGGACAACAAGCTCACCGCGGAGGATGCGGCGAAGGTCAAGTTCTGGGCGACCGAGCGCGAGTGGGAGGTGCTCGACACCGGTGTCCAGCTGCACGGCGGCTACGGCTACATCATGGAGTACCCGATCGCGCGCGCCTTCACCGACGCCCGGGTGCACCGCATCTACGGCGGCACGAACGAGATCATGCGCGATCTCGTGGGCCGTCAGATCGTCGGCAAGCGCTGAGATCGTGATCCTGCAGAGGCCCCGGATGCGACGTCCGGGGCCTCTTCCCGTCTCGGCCGGATCGTCGTCGAGGCGTGGACACGGGGTGCTGCCGCCGGGTTGAATCGAGGGCATGACGACCTTGTTCCGGCAGATCCTGGAAGACCACGTCGCGCGGGGCACCGCTCCGGGGATCATCGGCGTGCTCGGCGCTCCTGGCGGGGCCATCGAGATCGTCACGGCCGGCGATCTCCCGGCGGATGCGATCGTCCGCATCCAGTCGATGACGAAGCCGATCCTCGCGGTCGCGGCGCTGAGGCTCGTGCAGGAGGGGCGCCTCCGGCTCGATGACCCTGTGGAGCGGTGGCTGCCTGAGCTCGCCGATCGCCGGGTGCTGCGCGCTCCGGACGCCCCGCTCGACGACGTCGTGCCCGCGACGACGCCGATCAGGCTGCGGCACCTGCTCACGAACACCTCCGGATACGGCGTGCAGGTCGTGCCGTCGCCGCTGGCGGAGGCGATGATCGGGAACCGGACGGCCGCAGGGCAGGAACCGGTCGCGATGGGCGCTCAGGAGTGGCTGGACGCGCTTGCCATGCTCCCACTGGCCTTCGAACCCGGCACCGGATGGCGTTACCACCACTCCTTCGGGATCCTCGGGATCCTGCTTTCGCGGGTGGTCGACGGTTCGTTGGAAGATCATCTGCGACGCGACCTCTTCGCCCCGCTGGGCATGGTCGGCACCGGCTACGCGGTGCCCCTCGACGAGGCGTACCGGCTGCCCGCCGCGTATCGCCACGATGGCGGGACACTGGTCGAGATCGAGCCCGCCGCCGGGGGCTTCTCCGTCGCGCCTGCTCCGTTCGACCTCAGTCATTCGGAGCTCGTGTCGACCGCGGCCGACTATGCGGCTTTCGCGGGGATGCTCGCCGCAGGGGGACGGCATGACGGCAACGTCATCATCGACCCCGAACTGCTTGCGCTGATGCGCACCGACCAGGTGCCGTCGAGCGCGAAGACCGACGACAGCTTCTTCCCGGGATTCTGGGAGGGCACGGGCTGGGGGTTCGGCGTCGCGGTGCAGACCGAGGGAGAGAACGCGGGTCGCTACGGCTGGTCGGGCGGGCAGGGGACGGACTTCTGGGTCGATCCCGACGGCTCCTTCGGGATCGTGCTGAGTCAGGTCGAGATGGGTCCGGAGATCATGGGGCTGTTCGCCGACGTGCAGTGACGCTCTCCGGCACCGCCGGGCGTCGCTCGGTGTTCTCGGGATGCCGACCGCGACCGGGACCGCGACCGGGACCGCGCGAACCCCGAGGCTCGGCGGACGCACATGCTCGACATCGCCGCCTGACGACTCAACGCCCGCCTGACGACGCCGCTGCGAGTGATGACGTCGATGCGTGACGTGGGCGGCTGCGCTCGCGAGGTTCAGCGGTGCTTGTGGACTCCGGCCCTGCCGAGACCGGTCGCACCGACTCCCGCCCTGCGCAGGCGGTCGGCGATCAGGATGCCCAGAGCGGTCGCACCGACGCAGCTGGCCATCGTGATGACGAAGAACAGCACCTGCACCGGGAGCGTGAAGTCACCGAGGTTGAACGAGTACCAGGCCAGGGCCGGATACACGAGGCCGACGACCACCGCACCGACGTAGTGCATCCAGGTTCCCCAGTACCGCCAGAGCACGAAGAGGAATGGGAGCTCGGTGAACGCGGCCCACCAGAGATTGGTCGCTACGCTGCCGAACCCGTAGCCGGAGAACGGCACGATCACGAGACCGGCGAGCAGGCCGACGAGCAGACCCACCAACGGCCGACGCAGCAGTCGGAGGGCGATCACCGAGGGCAGCAGCCAGAGCCCGGCCAGTGCGACGCTCACGAACGGCAGCCCGGGGAAGAGGATCGTCGACACCCAGTTGGCGGGGGCGAGCAGCAGTCCGCCGGCCACGCCGAGTGCCGCGCAGGTCAGCAGGATGGCGGTAGGGAAGCGGAACCGTCCGCCGGTGCGGGGCGTCCGGCCCGCGGCATCCGCGCTCACGCCAGGGGCTCCGCGGCAGCTTCGCGGGCGGCCTTCGACGCGGGGGAGGCCGCACCGATCTTCCAGTATCCGCAGAAGCTCACGGCGTTCTTGTCCACCCCGCGCTCGCCGACGAGGTGTTTGCGGGCACCCGATGCGAGCGCCTGCTCACCCGCCGCGTACGCATGGAACGGGGCTTCCGGCAGCGCGGTGCGGCCGAGCGTCTCCAGCGCGAGGGAGCCGGGGGCGACATCGTGCGGGCGCACGATCCACACCACCTCGATGCCGGCGGGACGGGCGAACTCCAGAGCATCCTCTTCGCTCGGCGTCTCGACGATCGCGGTGCCGACGGCGTCGACCGGCAGCGAGGCGCAGATCGAGGAGATCGCGGGCAGGGCGGTCTCATCGCCGACCAGCACGACACGATCCGTTCCGCGCTGCGGATTGAACGTGAGGCCCTCGTCGATGATCAGCACATGCTCGCCCGGCCGGCAGGTCTCGGCCCACCGTGACGCCGGACCGGCCGTTCCGTCGGCCGCCGAGCCGTGCAGGACGAAGTCCACGTCGATCTCGGCGCCGGCGTCGGCCGTGGCCGCTCGATATGCCCGCACGCTGTAGTTGCGCATCACCGGACGTTCGCCGTCGGGGATGCGCAGGAACTTCAGGTAGCCGAACATCTTGTTGGCCTTCGCCGGCACCCGGTCGAGGCCCGCGTCGCCGCCGATGGGCAGGAACAGCCGGAACCACTGGTCGAACCCCATCGGGCGGAACTTCTCGATCTCGCCGCCGCCGAGCGTCACCCTGATCCAGTGCGACGACAGGCGTTCCGTACGCAGCACCACCAGGTGGATGAGCTCGGTCGACTCGGGCTTGACCATCTTGCTGAACGCCATCGGGTGCCTTTCAGGGAAGCTGCCAGGGGAAGAAGGCGACGAAGATGGCCGCGGATGCCAGCAGGGTCGCGATGGTGAAGACGGTGTCGCGCGTGCGGAACGGGATGAGGTGCCGCTCGGTGCGGGTGGGATGCGCACCGAACGCGCGCGAGTCCATCGCCAGCGCCACCCGCTCGGCGTGACGGATCGCGCCGGCGAGAAGCGGCACGATGTAGCCCCACCCGCGGGCGATGCGGGCGAACGGTCCGCGTCCGCCGTGGTAACCGCGCACCCGGTGGGCCGCCCGGATCACGGCGAGCTCATGCCCGAACCGCGGCACGAACCGGAACGCTGCCAGTGCCGTGTAGCCGATCCGGTACGGCACCCGCAGCTGCTGCACACTGGCGCGCACGAGGTCGGGTCCACTGGTCGTGAGCCCGCCGACAAGCGCGAGAGCGACGATCGATCCGAGCCTCAGCGCCGTCGCGAAGCCGATCAGGAGCGCTCCGCTGTAGAGGGTCCAGTCGCCGATCCGCAAGACGGGGGAACTGCCCGCGACGAGTCCGGAGTCGACCCACACGGAGAACCCGATGCCCACCAGCAGCATGCCGGCCGGGAGCCCGAGCAGCAGGAGAGCGAGGAGCCGAACCGTGAGACGCGCCCCGACCAGGATCAGCGCGTAGGCGAGAACCAGGAAAGCGGCAGGCGTCGCCAGGTCGCGCACGAACACGAGCAGGACCATCGCCGGCGCGAACCCGGCGACCTTCGCGAGCGGATTCAACGCATACAGGAACTGCCGCCGCGACGTCGGCGTGATACGTGCGTACGGATCGAAGCTCGTCGCGGTCACGCCGTCACCCCGAGCCCGGCCGAGGCCAGCACGCGCTGCAGTGGGGGCAGGCGCAGCCCCGCGTCGGCGAACAGCTGCTCGTCCCGCAGCAGGGTCGCAGTCGGACCGGCCGCACGCACGCGCCCGTCGGCGAGGACCACCACATGACTGGTGTGCTCGGCCACGAGCTGCAGGTCGTGCGTGACGATCACGATGGTCGTGCCCTCAGCGCGCAGGCTCTGCAGCAGGTCGAGCAGCTCGGCGGCTCTGGCGCGATCCTGTCCGAACGTGGGCTCGTCGAGCGCCAGCACCCGAGGGCGGGTGATCAGGGCGGTCCCCACCGACAGTCTTCGCTTCTCCCCGCCGGAGAGCAGGAACGGATGCACGCCCGCCTTGTGCTCGAGGCCGAAGCGGGCCAGCATCTCGCCGACCCTGGTAGAGATCTCGTCATCCGATACGTGCCGCAGCCGCGGTCCGTGGGCCAGCTCGTCGAACACCGTGGGGGCGATGAACTGGTGCTCGGGATTCTGGAAGACGAACCCGATGCGGGCGGCGAGGTCGCGCGGCGATGCAGTGCCCGGATCGATCCCGTCGACGGAAACCTGGCCACGAGGCGGTGGCACGACCCCTGCGAGCGCCTGGATCAGCGTCGTCTTGCCCGCGCCGTTCGCACCGACGATCGCCGTGAGGCTGCCGGGTTCGAGATCGAGATCGATCCCGTGCAGGATCTCGGTGCGGCGTCGGCGCACGGTCAGCCCGCGAGTGCGGATGATCGGCTCGACACGTGCCGTCGCCTCGCCGGAGGGTGGAGAGATCTCGTCGGCTGCGCGGCGAGGGGTGGAGGGCGAGACGTTCTCACGATCGAGCGCTGCGGCGAGCTCCTGCGGCGACAGCGGCAGGGGGGCGAGCGAGAATCCCCGTTCCCGAAGGCGGAGTGCCGCCAGGGTGGCAGCGGGAAGCCACACTCCCATCCGGACCAGCTCCTCCGCGTGGTCGCGGATGACCTCGGCGGCCGGGCCGTCGAAGGCGACCCGGCCGTCGCCGTCGAGCACGATCGCGCGCGTGACGAAAGCCATCGCCGCGTCGAGGTTGTGCTCCACGAGCAGGATCGCGCGGTCGCCGGTCGCGACGACCTCCGAGAGGGCGGCGTACACGTCGTCGATGCCCTGGGGATCGAGGTTCGCCGTCGGCTCGTCGAGCACGATGAGAGGAGAGCCCATCGCCAGGGCTCCGGCGATCGCGAGTCGCTGCCTTCCGCCGCCGGAGAGGTGGTCGGGGTTCTCGTCGCGCCGTTCCCAGAGTCCGACCCGACGCAGTGCCTCCTCGACGCGACTTTCGACCACGTCGAGCGGAAGCCGCAGGTTCTCCGGGCCGAACGCGACCTCGTCGTAGACGCTGCCGGTGACGATCTGCGCATCGGGATCCTGGAAGACCATCGCGACGTGTGTGCTCAGCGTGGCCGTCTGCGCGCTGGCGGTGTCGATGCCCCCGGCTTCGACGGTGCCGACCAGCGTCGCGGGGAGGGCGTGGGGGATCAGTCCGTTGAGCGCGAGGGTGAGCGTCGACTTGCCGGAACCGGAGGGACCGAGCAGGAGCACGACCTCTCCGGCGTCGATGTCGAACGTCACGTCGCGCGGCGAGGGGTGCGCCGCATCGGCGTGGGTGAGGGAGAGGTCACGCACGCGGAGCAGGGGCGCGGATGGGCGCACGGCGAAGTCCCGGGTCGGCGGATCGTACGCTTCTAACTTAGCTGAGCCTTACCTGATTCTCCATGCGTGCAGGAGCCCTCCTCCGGATGACATCGATCATCCGGAGGAGGGACGCGCGGCGGATGCAGACGAGGCATCGTCGAAGGGGCGGCATTACTGTCCGTCGCAAAAGCAACGAGGGGGAAGCGTGCCAGAAGACACGAACACGATCGCGGTCGCGAAGCCGCAGGAGATCGGTCGACGAGCGCGACGGGTTCCCGCGCATCGCGGGAGTGAGACTCGGCCTCGGGGAGAGCTCGGCCGCATGATCGGCATCGACTTCGCCCGTTTCCTGGCGATCGTCGGCATGTTCTGCGCGCATCTCCTTCCGCCCCTCGGCATGCCCGGCCACATTCCCTGGCTATCGACCATCGTCGATGGGAATGCGTCGACCCTGTTCGCGGTCGTGGGCGGGATCAGTGTCGTCCTCGCGACCCGCTCCTACCTGGAGCGCGGTCACGTCGCTGCGGCGCGGTGGGCGATGGCCGTGCGGGGTGTTCTCGTGATCCTGATCGGGGCGACGCTCGCCCTGGCCCCCGGCAGCATCGTGGTGGTCCTGGTCTACTTCGGTGTCGCGATGCTGTGCAGCATCCCGTTCCTGAAGACCAGCCCGAAATGGCTGCTCATCGTCGCCGGTGTCCTGGCGGTGATCGGGCCCATCGCCAACGCCAACCTGCGACAGGTGCTCGGCGTCATGGGGGAGGGCGGTGGCGTGGACTGGTCGCAGTGGGGCGAGCCGCTGGTGCTCCTGCGTGCGATCTTCGTCACCGGGACCTATCCGGTCATCACCTGGATCGTCTACGTGCTCGTCGGCATGGCCGCGGCGAAACTGCTGATCGGCGCACGCCGGAGCGCATCCGAGCCCCGGTTCCTCGCCTGGACGGCCGGGCTGGGGGTCGTCCTCGCTGTGCTCGCCATCTCGGTCAGCGCCCTCGTCTACGGCCTCTTCGGTCGTGCGGCGGTGATCGCGACGATGCCGCCGGAGGCCGCCGCGGCGGTCGAGAGCCTGGTCGGATCCTCCGGGTTCGGCGCACCGCTCTCCCCGCAGTGGTGGGCGCTCGTGCTGCAGACCCCCCACACCGGAACCACCCTCGACATCCTTCGCGGTGTCGGCATCGCCCTCTTCATCATCGCGGCCATGCTGTTCCTCGCGCGTGCTCTCCCGGCGGCTGCGCTTCGCGCGCTGGAGCCGATCCGGGCAGCAGGAGCCGCCCCGCTCACCGTCTACACCGTCCACGTCCTGGCGGCAGCGGCCACGACCGTCGCGCTGACATCCACCGGTCAGATGGACGCGGTCGCGGAGATCCCCTGGTGGTACCTCGGCCCCGCGATCCTCGGCATCCACATCCTGGGTGCGGTGCTCATCGGCGCGATCTTGGCCGCGCTGAAGCGTCGCGGTCCGCTCGAGGCCTTCGTGAGCTCGACCTCGGGTGCCATCGCCCGGCGGCTGGGAGGAGTGACTATCGGCGGGCGACGCCCGCGCGACTGAGCGCGGAACCGATCGCGAGGCCGACCGCGGTCCACGCGATCGGTCCGAGCACCGAGATCGCGAGGTAGAGGATCTGCGCCCACAGGGGCATGACCGCGAGGTGGGCGGCGAAGAACACCACGACGGCCACGAATATCCCGATGATCGCTGCCGAGATGAAGAACCGCCACGGCCCCCAGGAGCGATATCGGGTGAGGGCGGCCACCCCCTCCTGGATCAGACCGAACAGCAGCGCGGTGCCGATGAAGCGCAGTGCCCAGGCCGGGTTGAAGGCGCTCGCGATCAGCGCGGCGAACACATGAGTGATCAGTGCGACGAGCGGAAGGCGCAGCACCTCCTGCGCGATGATGCCCGGCAGCACGTGCGATCCGAGCACCAGTCCGTAGAGGAACAGCAGGGGACTCGCCAGCAGCACCGGTGTCACCCATCCGGCGATGCCTGCGAGGATGCCCGTCGCGACGCCGATCGCCGCGCAGACGAGCAGTACTCGGGTCGACAGGACGGAGGTACGGGCCACCTCTCCAGCTTACTGTCGACCTATCGGGAGGGCGGCCGTGGATAACCCTGGTCGATCGGCGAATGCCGACTGGTCGATCGACCAGATCTCGCGTCGATCGCTGAGGGCGGGACTATGTTGGCCGCGGTGCAGCAACGCGGTTGCACCGTGATCATCGGGAGCACCACATGGGTCGAACACCCCTCCGGATGGCAGCGGCCGCCACCCTGGCCACGCTGTTCATCGCATCGACAGCAACCACCGGCTACGCCGCGACGGAGGAGGTGACGCACCCCGTCCCCGTCGCAGGCACCCCCGGACATTACATCGTCGTGATGAAGTCGGATCCGCTCGCCACCTATGAGGGCGACGTGAAGGGGCTGAAGGCTACCAAGCCCGCTGAAGGCGAGCAGCTCGAGACGCAGTCGCAGGATTCGCAGCGCTACGTCGAGCACCTCCAGACCGAGCAGACCGACCTCGTCAGCGACATCGGAGTGACCCCCGACACGACGTATCAGGTGGTGCTGAACGGGTTCAGCGCCGACCTCAGCGGCGAACAGGTCGATGCGCTCCGTGCCTCGAAGGACGTGCTCGGTGTCTACCCCGACGAGATCCGCCACCCTGATGCGCAGACCTCGACCGACTACCTCGGGCTCGGCGACGACCGCAAGGGCCGTGGCGGCGTGTGGCAGCAGACCGGAGGAGTCGAGAAGGCCGGAGAAGGCGTCGTCGTCGGTGTGATCGACACCGGCATCGCCCCCGAGCACCCCTCCTTCGAAGGCAAGAAGATCAAGAAGCAGAAGCAGCAGCACAACCGCAACAAGGGTGGCCAGCCCTACACCGACGGCACCTACGTCTACTTCGACAAGTCCGACGGCGGCCAGTTCCAGGCCGCGATGGTCGAGGGCCAGGACTGGGACAAGAGCGACTACTCCTCGAAGCTCATCGGCGGACAGTACTTCTACGCCGGGGCCGAGGCCGCCGGGTTCGACTTCCAGTACGACTACCTCTCGCCGCGTGACGGCGACGGCCACGGCTCGCACACCGCGAGCACCGCCGCGGGCAACTTCAAGGTCAAGGCCAACATCGAGAACGTCGATTTCGGGACGGTCTCGGGAGTCGCGCCGGCCGCGAAGATCTCGGCCTACAAGGCCTGCTACGTCGGCCCCGACACGTCGACCAAGGACGATGACATCTGCGCGCAGAGCGACCTCATCGCCGCGATCGATCAGGCTGTCGCCGACGGCGTCGACGTGATCAACTACTCCATCGGCGGCGGTGCCGCCAGCACCGTGATGGCTCCGGAGGACCTCGCGTTCTTCAACGCCGCCGCAGCCGGCGTCTTCGTCGCGACCAGTGCCGGCAACGACGGCCCCGACCCGGTCACGGCCGACCACGCATCTCCCTGGTACACGACCGTCGCCGCCTCGACCATCCCCACCTGGGAGGGCACCGTGCAGTTCGACGGGTTCGCGCAGGCCGGAGCCTCGGTGAGCGTGCCGTTTGGACAGAAGGTCACCGGCCCGTCCATCGCCGCGGTGGATGCCGCCGCAGCGGGAGCGAAGGATCCGCAGCTCTGCCTGCCGGGCACCCTCGATCCGGCCAAGGTCGCCGGACACATAGTGGTCTGCGACCGTGGCGGCAACGCCCGCGCCGAGAAGTCGCAGGTCGTGAAGGATGCCGGAGGCATGGGCATGGTCCTCGTGAACGTCCCCGGTGGCGCCGACTCGCTCGACAACGACTTCCACGCGGTGCCGACCGTGCACCTGAACGCGGTGCACCGAGCCGCGGTGCTCGGGTACGTGCAGGGCGGCGTGGACCGTCCGATCACGCTCGTCGGGGAGAACACCACGGGCGTCACCACCCCGACGCCGCAGATCGCAGGCTTCTCGAGCCGCGGCCCGATGCTGGCAGACGGCAGCGACGTGATGAAGCCGGACATCGCGGCTCCCGGCGTCGCGATCCTCGCGGCGACCGAGAACGCTCCGGGCGAGAAGCCGACCTTCGGCATCCTCTCGGGCACGTCCATGGCCTCGCCGCACGTCGCGGGTCTCGCGGCCCTGTACCTCGGTGAGCGCCCGAAGGCGACGCCCGCCGAGATCAAGTCGGCGATGATGACCACCGCCTACGACACGGTGCTGCCCGACGGATCGAAGAACACGAACCCGTTCGAGCAGGGTGCGGGTCAGGTCGATCCGAAGCGGTACCTGAACCCGGGTCTGCTCTACCTCAACGGTGTGAAGGACTGGGCGGCGTTCCTCGACGGGAAGGGGCTGTCGGACTTCCCCGGCATCGATCCCATCGACGGCAGCGATCTGAACCAGGCGTCGATCTCGATCGGCTCGCTGACCAGCGCGCAGACCGTCACCCGCACGGTCACCTCGACCGAGAAGGGCACGTTCACCGCCAAGGCCTCCGTGCCGGGAGTGAACATCAAGGTCACGCCGCAGCAGCTGAAGTTCGATCGCCCCGGTCAGACGAAGACCTTCACGGTCACGTTCGACAACGCGAGCGCTCCGGTGGAGCAGTGGGCCACGGGTTCGCTGACCTGGACGAGTGCGAAGAACTCGGTGCGCTCTCCGATCGCGCTGTTCCCGGTCACGGCTGATGCTCCGGCCGAGGTCACGGGCAGTGGTGTCGACGGCAGTACGTCGGTGGACATCACCCCCGGTCTCACCGGAGATCTGGCGCTCGGGCTCTCGGGTCTGACTCCGTTCGAGATGCTCGCCGATGCGGACAACCCGGTCGAGGGTCACTCGGGTGACGAGAAGTCGGGTGATGCGAACAAGGACGTGTCGTGGATCGTGAACGTGCCGGAGGGTGCGACGCTCTCGCGGTTCGACCTCGACTCGTCCGATGACAAGGGCAGCGATCTCGACCTCACCGTGTACCGCGTGGTGAGCCCGGACGACCTGCAGTACTACCAGCGCTGGCGTTCGGCGACCGGCTCGGCGGATGAGCAGGTCACGATCCCGTCGCCGACGGCGGGTACGTACCTCGTGGTGGCCAACATCTACTCGACGACGGGCCCGATGACGTGGGACATGACCTACGCCAACGTGCTGCCCGACGGCGAGGGAGACCTGACAGCCACGCCGAACCCGCTCGCCGCGGTCCGCGGCACGCAGACGTCGTACGACCTCAGCTGGACCGGCCTGGCCGCCGGCACCCGCTACCTCGGGGTCGTGCAGTACGGCGAGTCGGATGTCCGCACCGTGCTGACGGTCGACGTGCCGCAGGCGAAGGCTCCGGAGACCCCGGCGCCCGAGACCCCGGCTCCCGAGACTCCGGCACCCGAGACTCCGGCGCCCGAGACTCCCGCGCCGGAGACCCCGGCTCCGGAGACGACCGCGCCGGCGACTCCCGCACCGCAGACGTCGGCGCCGGCGACTCCCGCACCGCGAGGGGAGAAGCGGGAGTAATACGGAAGCACGACAGGACGGCACCCCGTGGTCGAACGACCACGGGGTGCCGTGCTGCGCGGGCGCATCCGTTCATCGCGCGATCGGCGCCGCTCGTCGCAGCACCTGCTCCCTCGGCTCCCTCCGACGGCGTCGTCTTCGTAACGTGGGGGAACGCAACGTCGCGTATCCCGAGGAGACCCCCATGACCGCATCTTCGTCGCGCCGCCGCGACGGCGCCGGACTCGTCGACGACGAGCCCGTGATCGTCACCGATCCGAAACTCCCCTCCGTCGCCCTCACCGAAGAGCACCACGAGAAGGCGAACCGCTGGACCCTGCCGAAGATCATCCTGTGGGCCGCGATCGCCCTGCTGGGTGCCGTCGCCTGGACCATGCTCGCGATCGTGCGCGGAGAGACCGTCAATGCGATCTGGTTCGTGTTCGCGGCGGTCTGCACGTACCTGATCGGCTACCGGTTCTACTCCAAGGTGATCGAGAAGTACATCACCCGGCCCGATGACCGCAGGGCGACTCCCGCCGAGGTCAAGCAGGACGGCAAGGACTACGTCCCCACCGACCGCCGTGTGCTCTACGGTCACCACTTCGCCGCCATCGCCGGCGCCGGCCCGCTCGTCGGACCCGTGCTCGCCGCGCAGATGGGGTACCTGCCCGGCACGATCTGGATCATCGTCGGCGTCGTGCTCGCCGGCGCCGTGCAGGACTACACGGTGCTCTTCTTCTCGATGCGCCGCGGCGGCCGCACGATCGGGCAGATGGCCCGCCAGGAGCTCGGCAAGATCGGCGGCACCGCGGCGATCATCGCCTCGCTGCTGATCATGCTGATCATCGTCGCCATCCTCGCCCTCGTCGTCGTCAACGCGCTGGGCGAGAGCCCCTGGGGCGTCTTCTCGGTCGCCATGACCATCCCGATCGCCCTCTTCATGGGCGTGTACCTGCGTTATCTCCGACCCGGCAAGGTCACCGAGGTCTCGATCATCGGCTTCGCCCTGCTGATGGCGGCGATCATCGGCGGCGGCTGGGTCGCCGGCACCGAGTGGGGTCAGGCGATCTTCCACCTCGACCGCACCACCATCGCCTGGGGCATCATCGTCTACGGCTTCATCGCCGCCGTGCTCCCGGTCTGGCTGCTGCTCGCCCCGCGCGACTACCTGTCGACCTTCATGAAGATCGGCGTGATCGTCATGCTCGCCGGAGCCATCGTGCTGGTGCGCCCCGAGATCACGGTCCCCGCGGTCAGCATCTTCGGCGAGAACGGCATGGGCCCGGTGTTCGCCGGTCCGCTCTTCCCCTTCCTGTTCGTGACGATCGCGTGCGGGGCGCTCTCCGGGTTCCATGCGCTGATCGCCTCCGGAACGACCCCGAAGCTCATCGAGAAGGAGCGCCAGACGCGCTTCATCGGCTACGGCGGCATGCTCATGGAGTCGTTCGTCGCGATCATGGCCCTCGTCGCCGCGATCTCGATCGACCAGGGCATCTACTTCGCGATGAACGCACCGACGGCGGCGACAGGCGGCACGGTCGAAGGGGCCGTCGCCTTCGTGAACTCGCTGGGGCTGACGGGGGTGAACCTCACACCCGAGATGCTCACCGGCACGGCGGCCGCGGTTGGCGAGGAGTCGATCGTGTCCCGCACCGGTGGCGCACCCACTCTCGCGCTCGGTCTCGCGCACATCATGCAGCAGGCTCTCGGTGGCCAGGCGCTCATGGCGTTCTGGTACCACTTCGCGATCATGTTCGAGGCGCTGTTCATCCTCACCGCGGTGGATGCCGGCACCCGCGTCGCCCGCTTCATGCTGCAGGACTCCATCGGCGCCTGGTTCCCCAAGTTCCGCGACGTCTCGTGGCGTCCCGGCGTCTGGATCTGCACGGCGATCATGGTGGCCGGATGGGGTGCGATCCTCATCCTCGGCGTGACCGACCCGCTCGGCGGCATCAACACCTTCTTCCCGCTGTTCGGCATCGCCAACCAGCTGCTCGCCGCGATCGCGCTCGCCGTGGTGCTGGCCATCGTCGCCAAGCGCGGCCGCAGCTACTTCAAGTGGTTGTGGATCATCGCCCTGCCGCTGGCGTTCACCGCGGTCGTGACCATCACGGCGTCGCTCTACAAGATCGCCTCTCCGGTGCCGGCCATCGGCTACTGGGCGAACCACTTCCGCTACGTCGCGGCCCGCGACAGCGGAGACACCTCGCTCGGCGAGCCGCAGGTGCTCGACGCGGTCATCCGCAACACCGCCGTGCAGGGCACGCTGTCGATCATCTTCGTGACCCTGGCGATCATCGTGATGGTGACCGCTGTGATCGTCACGATCAGGGCCATCCGCAACGGCGGCGGCGAGAACACCGAGGACACGCCCGTGGCCTCGCGTCGCTTCGCGCCGGCCGGATTCCTGCCGAGTGCCGAGGAGCGTGAACTCGAGAAGCAGTGGGAGCCGATCCTCGCCGACGAGCGCAAGGCGTCGACTCACTGATGTCGATCCCCCTGAGATGGCCGACACCATGAGTCGGACGGATGCCGCGACCTCCCTCCTACGGACGCTGCTCAGCGCCGTGGCGCGGGCTGGTCGCGGCATCCGGTGGTACATGACGACCCTGATGGGCGACACCGCCTATGCGACCTACGTCGCCCATCAGCGTCGGCAGCATCCGGAGGAGGAGCCGCTGACCGAACGGCAGTTCTGGCGGCAGCGGATGGACGACCAGGATCGCAACCCCGGTGCCCGCTGCTGCTGAGCGCAGCCACGCCGGTACCTAGGCTGGGACCATGACCGACGTCGTTCTCGCAGCGATCCTCGGCGTGCTCGGCGGCATCGTCCTCTCGGTGCTCCTCCTGCTCGCACGCCGACTCGCGCGCGGGGCCGCCGACCTCGGAAGCGACGCCGAACAGGCCGCCCTCACCGCACTGCATCAGGCGAGCCTGGCGGCGCCGCATCTGCGCGCCGGGCTCTCGGATCCCGATGTGGTCAAAGCCGCGCGTCACCTGCGAGTGCTGCTCGGCAGCGCGGCGGTCGCGATCGTGAGCGCGGAAGGCACTGTGTCGTTCGACGGTCCGTCCGATGGACTCGAATCCGCGGCCCGCCGCATCGCCGCCCAGGTCGGGGCCTCGGGGCGGAGGCAGGTGTTCCCGGCGCAGGGCAGGGAGGACGACCTGGAGGCGGTCGGTGCTCCGATCCTCGTCGACGGCCGGGTGGCCGGAGTCGTCGTGGCGTTCGCGGCACCGGTCAGGGCCGCGCTCGTGCGGGCGGCGGAAGAGATCGCCGACTGGTGTGCGGCCCAGGTCGAGCTCGGCGGACTCGATGCGCACCGGACGCAGCTGGCCGAGGCGGAGCTGCGCTCGCTGCGGGCGCAGATCTCTCCGCACTTCATCTACAACGCCCTCACGGCGATCGCCTCGTTCATCCTCACCGACCCCGCGCGGGCCAGGGAGCTGGTGCTCGAGTTCGCCGACTTCACGCGCTACTCGTTCCGCCGTCAGGGCGAGTTCACGACGATCGCGGAGGAACTCGGCAGCATCCACTCCTACCTCGAGCTCGAACGTGCACGCTTCGGCGATCGTCTGCGCGTCACGCTGCAGATCGCGCCGGAGACCCTGGCGACCGTCATCCCGTTCCTCTCGGTGCAGCCCCTGGTGGAGAACGCCGTCCGTCACGGTCTCGAACCGGGCGAAGGAGGAGGGGAGATCCGCATCGCCTCGCGCGACGACGGCACCCACACCGAGATCACGGTCGAGGACGACGGCGTGGGCATGGACCCCGAGGCGCTGCGCGCAACTCTCACCGCGGGGGACGACGGCGTCCACGTCGGGCTCCGCAACGTCGACACCCGGCTCCGCCAGCTCTACGGTGCGGACGGAGGGCTGGTGGTCGAGACGAACACCGGCGCCGGTACCCTGGTGCGCATGCGGGTCCCGAAATCTCAGCCGCAGCACGACCCGGACAACGACTGACGATCATGACCAACAGTGCACCTCCGATCGATGTGCTCGTCGCGGATGACGAGAGACCCGCGCGGGATGAACTCGTCCATCTGCTGCGTACCGACACCCGGGTCGGTGAGATCCTCACGGCGACGTCGGGGGCGGAGGCGCTGCGGCTGCTGTCGGAACGGGCGGTGCGGATCGCCTTCCTCGACATCCACATGCCGGGCCTGACCGGGATGGAGCTCGCACGGTCGCTGCTGACCCTCGCCGAGCCGCCGGCGGTCGTGTTCGTGACCGCCGACGAGGCCAAGGCGGTGGAGGCGTTCGAGCTGCGTGCCGCCGACTATCTGCTCAAGCCCGTGCGCCTCGAACGACTGCGCCAGGCGGTCGACCGGGTGGTCGAGCGTGGAGACGCCGTGGCATCCGGCGACGACGAGGTGCTGCCGGTCACGGTGGGATCCGTGGTGCGGTTCGTGCGGCGCAGCGACGTGCGCTGGGTGCGGGCGCAGGGGGACTATTCGCGGCTGCACTCCGGCGACGGCACAGGTCATCTGGTGCGCATCCCGATCTCGGAGCTGGAGACGCGATGGGCGGGGGCCGGATTCCTGCGCATCCATCGCTCCTCGCTCGTGCGCGCGGCCGCTGTGACCGAGGCGCGGCTTTCGGGTGCGGAGCCCGTCGTCTCCATCGGTGCGGTGTCTCTTCCGGTCAGCCGGCGACTGGTGCCCGCGGTGCGCGACGCGCTGTTGCGGGGCGAGGGCACGGGATGACCGAGAAGCCGAAGCGCGTGCGCGTGACGGCCGACCTGCCGGACAGGCGGCCGACGACCTTCACGCGCGGCATCGCGCTGCCCGGCTCTCCCGTGGACGAAGCAGACGCCGTGTACGCCCGGGCCCTGATGCGCAGCCAGCTCCGCCTCGCGCTCGGGACGGTCGCCGGGTTCGTGGTCGTCGTGATCGCGCTGACCCTGACGATCGCGCTCATCCCCGAGATCGGACAGGTCGTGGTCTGGGGGCTGCCGCTGTCGTGGCTGCTGCAGGCATACGCGTTCTATCCGATCATCCTCGTGTTCGCGGTGCTGTACGTGCGCACGGCCGCCCGCAACGAGCGACGGTACCGGGCACTGCGGGATCGCGAATGAACGCGGTGCTCGACCTCATCGGCGTCGCGCTCGTCATCATCGCGACGCTGCTGATCGGGGTGTACGGCCTGCGTATCTCGCGCACGACCGGGGACTTCTTCGTCGCCTCGCGCACGGTCCGGCCGGTGTGGAACGCGTCGGCGATCAGCGGCGAGTACCTCTCGGCGGGCACCTTCCTCGGCCTGTCGGGTCTCGTGCTGCTCGACGGCGCCCGCGGCTTCTGGTTCCCGATCGGGTACGCCGCCGGCTACCTCCTGGTGCTCGCGTTCGTGGCGGCGCCGCTCCGACGCAGCGGCGCCTACACGATCCCCGACTTCATCGAGGCGCGGCTGGAGTCGACGTCGGCCCGGCGCGTGACCAGCATCGCGGTGCTGGTGATCGGCTGGCTCTACATCGTGCCGCAGCTGCACGGAGCGGGGCTGACGCTCCTCGTCGTGGCCGGCCTTCCGGAATGGGTGGGGGCCGTGACCGTCGCGGTGCTCGTGGCGGCGGCGGTCGCCGCGGGCGGCATGCGGGCCATCACCTATGTGCAGGCGTTCCAGTACTGGCTCAAGCTCACGGCGCTCCTGGTGCCGGTGGTGTTCATCGCGTTCGCCCTCAGCGGCGGTCCGCACGACGTCGATCCCGCGCTGGTCTTTCCCGTCGAAGCCGGGCCCTCGGGTTTCGACGCCTACGAGACGGCATCACTGCTGATCGCGCTGCTGCTGGGCACCATGGGGCTCCCACACGTGCTGGTGCGGTTCTACACGAGCCCGACCGGGGTGTCGGCGCGGCGCACCACCGTCATCGTGATCGGCATGGTGAGCGCGTTCTATGCGGTGTCGAGCACGATGGGGCTGCTGGCGCGCATCGCCGCTCCCGACCTCGCGGTTCCCGGCACCGCCGACACGGTGGTGCTGCTGCTGCCGTCGCGGGTGTTCCCCGGGGCGTTCGGCGAGCTGCTGACCGCGCTGATCGTCGCCGGGGCCTTCGCGGCTTTCCTCGCGACTTCGGCCGGTCTCGTGGTGTCGCTCGCGGGGGTGATCAGCCAGGACGTGTTCTCCGGTTCGGTGCGGTCGTTCCGGCTGTCTGCGGTGCTCTGTGCACTGGTGCCGCTGGCGGTGGCGCTGCTCACGGCGCCGGCGGGCCTCGGTTCCAGCGTCGGCGTGGTGTTCGTGGTGGCGGCTTCGACGCTGTCGCCGGTGGTGCTGCTCGGGGTGTGGTGGCGCGGGCTCACCGCGCGAGGGGCGGTG
>NZ_DFQP01000115.1:594-58788 GCF_002377845.1 Microbacterium sp. UBA3486 | reverse complement strand
GACGTCGGCCGGCCCGATCGCGACCGCGGCGACCACCGATCCCGCCAGGGCGAGCAGCAGCACCGTGATCGCCGAGACGGTACGTCCCCGGGGGTGGGGGGCGGATGCCGCCGTGACAGGGAGCGCCGTGCGCAGCGGAACCGTGACGCTCATTGCTCTCCGAGCTGCGTCACGATCGATTCCACGGCCTTCACGTTGCGGATGCCCGCCTCGGTCGCCGGGAAGTCGACCAGCACGTACCGCTCGTTCCGCACCGCGTCGAGCTGTGCGGTGACCGGGTTCGAGGTGAGCAGCGCGATCTTCGACGCGGCGGTGTTCCAGGCGGCGTCCACCAGCACGATCACGTCGGGGTCGGCCTCGGCGATCAGCTCCCACGAGCTCGACGTCCAGGTGTCGTGCACGTCGGCGAAGACGTTCTCGAGCCCGGCGGCCGACATGATCATCTCCGGCGCGCCGATGCCGGCGCCCACGAAGGGCTGGTCGGTGCCGGACGAGTACCAGAGCGCCGTGAGGCCACGGTCGTCGGGGGTGATCGCGTCGAGCTCTGCGCGCTGCTCGGCGATCAGCGCGCTCGCCGCCTCCGTCTCGCCGAGCAGTTGGCCGGCCTCCGCGAAGCCATCGAAGACCGCGTCGAACGTGAGCGGGTCGGGCATGTAGCCCGGAGCCTTGCAGGCCGCGGGGGTGACGTAGGTGGTGATGCCGAGATTCTGCAGGTCGGCTCGCTCACCGGCGCCGTCGACCGAGAAGTTCGACTCCCATCCGGCGAACACCAGGTCGGGCTCGAGGTCGAGCACGGCCTCCTTCGACGGCACCTTGTCGGAGACGACCGGGATGTCCTCGGCATCCGCCGCGAGATCGTCAGGCAGCGGGCCGTCGGAGAAGGCGGAGCCGATGATCCGATCCCCGGCGCCGAGGGCCAGCGCGAGTTCGAGAGTCGACGACTTCACGGTGAGGATGCGTTGCGGCGTGGCGCCGAGCGAGACCTCGGTGCCGCAGTTGTCGAGCACGATCGGCTCGGTGCTGGGGGTTTCGGCGTCGGGCGCTTCGGCCGATGACGCCGGCGCGCCGGCGCAGCCGCTGAGTCCGGCGGCGACGAGCAGGGCGAGGGTGGGGAGGGCGCCGAGGGCGCGGGCGGTGGCAGGCATGGTTCTCCGGAAGACGAGGACGGGAAGGGCGCAAGACAGAGCACGTTCGCAGTCCAGGTCGGGACCACCGGCATCGGCCAATCGGACCGACGCGATGCGGTCATGCTAGCGCGGATACTGGATCCAAATCAATACTGGATTCTGGATCCAAAATCGACGAGGATGGAGAACGCCCCACCGCAGCGGCGCACATCGCCGATCGCGACGCCGCGTTCAGCCGAGAGGAATCCATGCAGACCACACCCGTCTCGTACTTCAGCGAGGGTCAGCGCATCTCCGCCGTGTGGCGCACCCCCGATCATCAGGGTCCGTACCGCGCGATCGTGCAGGGGCCCGGTTGGCTCGGACTGAAGGACGCCAAGCTCTACGTGCGCTACCACGAGGCGCTGGTCGATGCCGGCTTCGCCGTGCTCGTGATCGACTACCGCGGCTTCGGCGACTCCGAAGGCGACCGCGGATACCTCTCGCCGGCCTGGCAGCTGCAGGACCTGGTGAACGCCGTGACCTACCTCACCACCCGCGACGACGTGATCGCCGACGCGATCGGGGTCTTCGGCACCGGCGGCACCGGGGGCGGCAACGCCGTGCTCCTCGCCGACGCCGACCCGCGCATCAAGGCCGCGGTCAGCCAGGTGCCGGTCGCCGACGGCGAGGACTGGCTGCACCGCATGCGCAGCGAGTACGAGTGGCTCGACTTCCAGAAGTCCCTCGAAGAGGACCGCCGCCAGCGCGTCGCCACGGGGGAGGGGCGGATCGTGCACCCCCGTGAGGAGATCATGATCCCCACGGCCGAGCGTCGGGCGACGAAGATCAAGGCCGACGTCGACGACCGCATCCCGACAGCCGTGCCGCTCGCGTGCGCCGAGGGCATCATCGCGTACCGGCCGATCGACGCGGCCGGCCGCCTGACCACACCGCTGCTCGTGATCGGCGTCGAAGGCGACGCCACCACCCCGACCGACCACGCCGAGGCGCTTTACGAGGCGGCACGCGGACCGAAGCAGCTCATCATGCAGCGGCACACCACCCACTACGCCGCCTACGACGCGTACTGGGAGCAGACCACCCCGGTGATCGTGGGCTGGTTCGACCGGTACGTGCGCCCGGCGCACCTCATCCACCGGTCTTCGCCGTCGCCCGCGATCGGCGAATCCATCACCACCGAAACCGTGCAGACACAGTCCGACAGCAAAGAGGAGGTCGCGCGATGAGCGTGGATCTGAAGATCACCGGCGGCACCGTCGTCACCCCCGCAGGGCCGGTCCTGGCCGACCTGCTCGTCGCCGACGGCAAGGTCGCCGGCATGGTCGCGGCCGGTACCGACGTCGCGGCCGCGCGCACGATCGACGCCGCGGGCAAGCTCGTGCTTCCCGGCATGGTCGACGTGCACGTGCACACCCGCGAGCCCGGCTACGAGCACAAGGACGACATCTACACGACGAGCCTGCAGGCCGCGGCCGGTGGCGTCACCACGATGTTCGGGATGCCCAACCTCAAGCCGCCGACCACCGACGTCGCCACGTTGACCGACGTGTTCCACCGGTACGAGGAGTCGTCGATCGTCGACTGGAACCACAACCCCGCGCCGACGAAGTTCGATGAGATCGCCGGCATGAGCGAGATGGGCATCCGGGCGTACAAGATCTACATGGTCGTCGACACGGGCCGCGACTACCCGCACCCCTCCGGCACCGGCATCCACAACCACGGCCACCTGCTCGAGATCATGGATCACATCGCCCAGACCGGCAAGCGCTTCATCGTGCACCCGCACGACCAGGCGCTCATGGATTACATCGAGGGCGCCTACCTCGCCCGCGGTGAGAACACCCCCGAGGGCTACGCCTCCGCCTACGCCGCGCGCGAGGGTGTGATCTGGGACACGGCCATCGACGTCGTGCTGCGTCTCGCCGAGGCCTCCGGCTGTCCCGTGCACATCGCGCACATCCAGACCCGACGCTCGATCGAGGCCGTTCGGCGCGCCAAGCAGAACGGCATCGACGTGACCTGCGAGGTCAACCACTGGGCGCCGTTCCTGTCGACCTGGAACGACGTCGAGACCCTCGGCCCGTACGCGCTCAGCTACTGGGTGCCCGACGACAACCGCGCGGCCGTCTGGGAGGGCATGCGCGACGGCACGATCGACATCGCCGCCAGCGACCACGCCCCGCACACGCGCGAGGAGAAGGAGGTCGGGTGGACGCAGATGTGGAGTTCGCACACCGGCACTCCCGGCATCCAGTACTACTACGAGCTCATGCTCGACGCGGTCAACAAGGGCGAGCTCGACCTGCAGCGCGCGATCGACATGGTCGCCCACATCCCCGCCGCCAAGTTCGGCCTGGAGGGTGTGAAGGGATCGCTCACGATCGGGGCGGATGCCGACATCGTCATCGCCGACCTGGCCGACGAGTGGACGATCACGAACGACGGCGTGCTGTCGAAGATCGGCTGGACCCCCTACGACGGGCGCACCATCAGCGCCCGCATCCAGCGCACGCTCGTGCGCGGTGTCGACGTCTACGTCGGCGACGAGGTCGTCGGCGACCGCACATTCGGAAAGCTCGCCGCATCGGCGGAAGACAGGGCGGCGTTCGCCGCTGGAGAGGAACTGACATGAAATTCGGACTGCTGCTGCCGCACTTCGGCGAGGAGGCGAGCAAGGAGAAGCTCCTGGAGGGATCGAAGCTCGCCGAGAGCTTCGGATTCGACTCCGTCTGGGTGCGCGATCACCTGGTGTTCGAGCCGCACGGCGAGATGGAGAAGCCGAACCGCACGTTCTACGACGCGCTGACGACGCTCACTGCCATCGGTGCCGTCACCGACAAGATCGAGCTCGGTACCGGATCGCTCATCCCGTTCCGGCACCCGCTCGTCACCGCTCTCATGGCCGGCACGATGACCCAGCTGCTCGGCCCGCGCCTGATCCTCGGCTTCGGTGCCGGAACGTTCGATCACGAGTTCGACGCGATCGGCTGGGGCGACCTCGACCGCGTCGAGATGGTGCGCTCGAACGCCGAGATCCTGCGCCGCGTCTTCACCGAGAACGACGTCACCTACGACGACGGCATCTTCACATTCGAGAACGTCACGATCGAGCCCAAGCCCGTGGGAGGACGCATCCCGTTCTGGTACTGCGGCGCGACCCCGCGTTCGGCCCGTCTCGCGGCGGAGTTCGCCGACGGGTGGATGCCGGGACGCACGGGCCTGCTCACCATGGAGAAGCGCATCAAGACCATGCGTGAGATGACGGACGAGAACGGCCGCCCGATGCCGACCATCGCCGTCATCCCGCCCACGTCGATCGAGGACACCCGCGAAGAGGCGCTCAAGCACGTGAACATCCCGGGCCTTCTCGCCTGGGCGAACAAGGCCAAGTTCGCGGTGAAGCCGCCGTCCGGCAGCTTCGAGACGGTCGAAGACCTCGAAGGACAGCTCATCGTCGGCAGCCCCGACGAGGCGGTCGAGCAGATCAAGCGGTTCGAGGAGGTCGGCACCGAGCACCTGGTGTTCGACTTCCGCTTCAAGTTCGATCGGTTCTTCGAGCAGATCGAACTCCTCGGCACCGAGGTGCTTCCGAAGCTGCGATAAGTCGCGCACCGACGCGCGGCGATGAGACGAGAGGTCGACGATGACTGACGTGAATGACACCGCACGGGACTCGGCGGATCCGCTGATCTCGATCACCGGGCTCTCGGTGAGCTACGACGTCGCGCGGACGGGAAAGAAGCTGATAGCCATCGAAGACGTCGACCTCGACGTGTTCGAAGGTGAGTTCATCACGGTGCTCGGCCCGTCGGGGTGCGGAAAGACGACGTTCATGAACGTCATCGCCGGCCTCGTCGCGCCGAGCACCGGGGCCGTCCTCGTCGATGGGAAGCAGGTCGACGGCCCTGGTCCCGACCGGGCCGTTGTCTTCCAGGACTACGCCCTGCTGCCCTGGCGCACCGTGTTCGACAACGTGAAGTTCGGACTCGAGATGCAGAAGGGCCTGCGCACCGCCGACTGGCGGGCGAAGGTGCAGGAGGCCATCGAGATGGTGGGGCTCGCGGGCTTCGAGTCGTCGTACCCCCGTGAGCTCTCCGGCGGCATGCAGCAGCGCGTCGGGCTCGCCCGCGCGTTCGTCGCGGAACCGCGCATCCTGTTGATGGACGAGCCGCTCGGTGCCGTCGACGCCCTCACCCGCGAGGTGATGCGCGACGAGATCGAGAAGCTCATCGAGGCGACGGGCAAGACCGTGCTCTTCATCACGCACTCGATCGAGGAGGCCATCCTCCTCGGTGACCGCATCGTCGTCTTCAAGAGCCACCCCGGTGCGATCAAGGAGATCATCACGACCGGCATCCCGCGCCCGCGCTCGGAACGGTCGGTGCAGCACGATCCGCGCTTCCTCGAACTCCGCGACCACCTCTGGGAGGCGCTGGAGGGTGAGGCCACGGCAGCGGCGGTGTCGAAATGACCGCGCTGCTCGCCACCGGGCCGAACCTCGGTCGGGGTGGAGTCGCCGCCTGGCTCGCGGGGCTGAGCGCCCGGGGCAAGGCGGCGGTCATCGCGATCGAGGTCGTCGTCCTCCTCGTGCTCTGGCAGCTGGTCGTCGGGGTGTTCGGCTGGATCAGTCCGGTCTTCCTGCCGCCGCCCCTGGCCATCGCGCAGGGCTTCGGCGAGATCGTGGCGAACGGATCGCTCGCCGCCAACGCCGGCATCTCGGTGCAGGCGTGGCTGACCGGTTTCGCGCTCGCGGTGGTCGTCGGCATCCCGGTCGGGCTCCTGATGGGAACATCGCTTCCCGTCGACCGAGTGATCGGTCCGATCGCGTGGACGATCTACGCCACGCCGTCGATCGCCTATCAGCCGCTCGCGAAGGCGTGGTTCGGCTTCGGCATCGGTCCGGTGATCTTCCTCGTGACGATCAGCGCGATCTTCCCGATCCTGCTCAACGTCGCCGCGGGCATGCGCACCACGAACCCGTCGATCATCCGCGCCGCCCGCGTGTACGGGGCAGGGCGGATGCGGCTGTATCGCTCGGTGTACCTGCCGTCGACGATCCCGTTCCTGTTCGCGGGGCTGCGGCAAGCGGTCGTCCTCGCCACGATCGGCATGGTCGTGGCCGAGCTCGCGGGCTCGTCGAGCGGCATGGGCGCGCTCATCATCCGCGCCTCGAACACGTATCAGACCGACCAGGCGTTCGCCGCGATCGCCGTCGTCGTGCTGTGGAGCGTCGGCATGACCCAGGTGGTCACGGCCATCGAACGCGGGGTCGCGCCGTGGACGAGGAAGGGCACGCGATGAGCGTCGTCTCGGCAACCGGAACCGTCCGCATCGTGCGGCCGCGGCGTGTGGTGCGCTCCGGCGAGGGAAAGTGGACCCTGCTCCTGATCGGGGTGATCGCCGCAGTGCTGCTCCTGTGGGAGGCGGCCGTCAGCTGGTTCCACTGGATACCGGCGGCCTTCCTGCCCGCACCGACCGCGGTGGCCGTGGCGTTCGGCCAGCTCATGGTCGACCCCGAGTTCTGGAGCGCTTTCGCGTTCAGCGTCACCAACCTGCTGATCGGCCTCGCGATCGCGATCATCGTCGGTGTGGTCGTGGGGCTCGCGGTCGGCTGGTCGCCGGTGCTGCGCTTCATGGTCGCCCCGTTCCTGTGGGTGCTGTACTCCACGCCCAAGGTCGCGCTCGCCCCGCTGTTCATCCTCGGCCTGGGCCTCGGCAGCGAGTCGAAGATCGCCCTCGTGATCCTGCTGGCGGTGTTCCCGATCCTGCTGAACACGATGGAGGGCGCCGTCACCGTGAACCCCTCGCTCGTCAACGCGGCGCGGGTCTACGGCGCGAAGGGGATCGGCCTCGGCTGGAAGGTGATCTTCCCTGCCACGCTGCCCTACAGCCTCTCCGGCATCCAGCGCGGTGCGGCCCTCGGCTTCACGGGCGAGGTGCTCGGCGAATTCCTCGGCGGCACCGGCGGCCTCGGTCACCTGCTCGAGTTCGCGGCGTACCAGTTCCGGATGGACGAGGCCATCGCGATGGTCGTGGTGATGGTCATCATCGCCAACCTCACGCTGCTGCTCATCTCGATCCTCCGGCGCCGGCTCGCGCCCTGGTACGACGAGCGCAAGATCGTCGGCTGACCGGCACCGACGCAGACTCCCGACCCCCGTCTCATGCGCGACGGGGGTCGGGTCTGTCTTCCCCCGTTTCGAATTGCGCAACTGGCTCCATTCGCCGTCGAAGTACGGCCACTTGCGCGATTCGAAACCGGCTGGCGTAGCGTGGCCGGGTGTCGATCGATCGAAGCCACATCCGGGTCAAGGCGATGCTCGTCGCGCCGAACGAGCAGGGAACCGCGCATGCGGTCAGCGTCAATGCCGGGACCGCAGAGAATCCAGGCGGGTATCACCGGCTCATCGGCGGCAGTGTCGAGCTCGGCGAGGCCCATGTCGATGCGGTCCGACGCGAGGTGCGCGAGGAGCTGTCGGCGACGATCCAGGATCTGAGCTACCTCGGGGTGGTGGAGAACATCTTCCGGATCGATGGCGAAGTCGGGCACGAGATCGTGTTCGTGTACACCGGCCGGCTCGACCCGGAACCTGCGGCGGAGGGCGCGACCCTCACGGAGAGTGACGGAGCAGTCGTACCCGTCGTCTGGCGCAGTTTCGATGACGACGCCGAGGCGCTGCCCCTCTACCCCGCCGGAGTCAGAGGGCTCTTCGCTCAGCGGTAGATCTCGCAGCCTGAACAGACGAAGAGGCCCCACCGCCATGCGCAACGGTGGGGCCTTTCGTGCGGGTCAGCGACTCACGGGTAGGTCAGCGTGGCCGGTCCCTCGTTGTCGAGGCCCAGCAGCTCCTGCGCCTTGCGGAGGTAGACGAGCTGCTCGTCGTCGAACTCCAGCGGCTCGAGCTTCTGCGTCTCGATGGTGGTGTCCCACGCCTCGCCGTCGAAGTACAGGTTCGGGCAGGCGAGGTGTCCGTCGAGGATCCAGACGCTGTCCGAATCGCGCAGTTCCGCGACGTCGAAGTCGTTGGCCTCGTAGATGTCCAGCGCCTCCTCCGCGTTCTCGGGGAACTCGCCGGGTGCGGGCGCCGTCATGAAGTCGGTGCCCTTCAGCGTGGCCCGCAGGAACCGTACGAGGGTGTTCGGATTCTCCTGCGCCCACTTCGTGCCGGCGATCTGCACGTCGTTCGCCCAGTTGCGCAGCGACTCGACGACGATGTTCGCGCCGTGTGCTTCGAGGGCTGCCCTGTCGTCGGCGTAGAACGGCTGCAAGCTGATCTTGTCGTTGACGAAGAACTCCGTCCACGACTCCGATCCGGGGCCCGGGTAGACGACCTCGGTGTTTACGGATGCGACGTCCCAGCCCTCCTCTTTCAGCACCTGGGCGCGCTGGAACTCGGCGGGGTCGCCGGGAGTGCCGGCCAGCACGATCGACGTGCCGTCGAGGTCGTCGACGCTCTTCACATCGGACTGCACCGCGAAGTCGAAGTTCTGCCGGCAGTAGTGCCCGGAGACCAGATCGATCTCGACACCGCCGCGGATGGCGTCGATCACGGTGCCGGTCGACTCGACGCCGATGTCGGCGCTGCCGCTGGCGACGGCGGCCGTGACGTTGTCGGCGGTGATGACCTCGACGGTGAGGCCCTCGTCTTCGTAGTAGCCGAGGTCGGACGCCAGGACGAACATCGAGTACATCGTGATGTCGGGGAAGGGGATGGCCACCGTGATGCTGGTGTCCTCCGCGGCTCCGGGTTCGCCGTCGCCGAGGTCGACGGGTCCTTCCGGTGTCGGCGTCGGCGAGGCGCAGGCGGCGAGCAGCGTCAGTGCTGCTGCGCCCCCGACCACGGCGATGCCGAGTCTGTTTCGTGTCGTGCGCATGACTCTCCATTCGGGCAAGTGCGTGCGACTCCTCCGTGGAGTGGGGCGCCTCACGCGGATTTTGGGATACGGTATCCAATTTGGAATCGGGTGTCCATGGTTTGCGGGATATCGTGCTCGAACAGGGTCTAGACGACTGTGATGAAAATTGGATACAGTATCCCAAACAGATTCCCGCGATGAAGAGGTGAAGATGCGTGCCGCCGTGCTGAGCCGTCATGACCTGGACGGGCTGACCGTCACGGAGACGGATGTGCCGGCACCCGGAGACGGCGAAGTGCTCGTGCGCGTCGAGACGGTCGGCGTGAACCAGCTCGACCTCAACGTCATCGCCGGTGTCGGCCCGGGGGCGCAGGCGCAACTGCCCCGCATCCTCGGCATCGACCCTGCCGGCGAGATCGTGGCGGTCGGCACGGATGTCGACCAGAAGCGGATCGGCCAGACCGTCGTGCTGAAACCCAACATCCCCTGCGGGCTGTGCGGTTACTGCGAGGCCGACGATGAAGCCGATTGCCCGAACCAGACCGTCGTCGGCGTGCACCGCGACGGGGGAGCGGCCGAGTACGTCGTCGTCCCCTCCCGCAACGCGATCGACCGCCACGGCCTCGACGCGGCACAGGCGACCGCCGTCGTGCACAGCGCCTCCATCGTGATCAACGCCGTGCGCACGGTCGCGCTCGCCGCGGGCGACAGGGTGCTCGTCACCGGCGCGGGCGGCACCCTCGGCCGTGCGGCGGTGGCCATCGCACTCGCTCGCGGGGCCCAGGTCGTCGCCGCGTCGCGCCGTACTCTCGCACCGCTCGGAGACGAGCAGGTCGTTCAGGCATCGGGTGCCGCAGCACTGGCGGCAGCTCTCGACGGGGGAGAGGGGTTCGACGTCGTGCTCGATGTCTCCGGCCACGCTCCGACCCTGAGCGTCGGGATCTCGGCGTTGCGGTGGGGAGGTCGGGCCGTGTTCTGCGCGGCATCCGTCGACAGCGACCTGCGCATCGACGCCCGCGACTTCTACCTGCGTCGCAAGCGGCTGTCGGGTGTGGCCAGCGCACGCTACGACGATGTGGCCGAGGCTCTCGCGCTCGCCGCCGCCGGGGCCCTGCCCTCGCTCGTCGGCCGCCGCTACGCGCTGGACGACATCGCCACGGCGTATCGCGATTTCCCCCGCAAGGGCGACGGGAAGGTCGTCGTCGATGTGCGCTGACCGCCCTCGGTATCGAAGAGGAGACCAGAAGTGACGAATTCCGCATCACCCGGCGCGGGTGCGCTGGCCGGGATCCGCGTGGTCGAGCTGGGCCAGTACATCTCGGGTCCGTTCGCGGCCAAGCTGCTCGCCGACCTCGGCGCCGACGTCGTCAAGGTCGAGTCGCCCGAGGGGGACCCGATGCGTCGATGGGAGGGGCGGGCGACCATGAGTCCCCAGTTCGCCGCCTACAACCGGGGCAAGCGCGGGGTCGTGCTCGACCTCAAGAGCGCCGAGGGGCTCGCTGCGCTGTTCGGCCTGGTCGACGATGCCGACATCGTGCTGGACAACTTCCGCCCCGGTGTCGCCGAGCGGCTCGGGTTCGGCCCCGATGCGCTGAACGAACGCAACCCGCGGGTGATCACGTGCTCGATCACCGGTTTCGGCCCCACCGGGCCGGCCGCGAAGCGCCCTGCCTACGACACCGTGATCTCGGCGACCGGGGGAATGTACAGCCAGGTGGTCCCGGCCTCCACGATCCGTCCGCTGGGGCCTGCGTTCTCCGATCTGCTGTCGGGGATGTCGGCCGTACAGGCCGTGCTCGCCGCTCTGCATGCCCGTGACGTCAGCGGGGTGGGCGAGCATGTCGAGGTCACGATGGTGGGTGCCCTGCTCGACTTCCTCACCGAGTCCGCTTCGGCGTTCCTCGAGACCGGACAGGTCTCATCGCCCGACTCGCGTCCGCGCCGCGCGCAGGCCTACGCCTGCCGGGGGTCCGACGACAAGGCCTTCGTGATCCATATGTCGGTGCCGGAGAAGTTCTGGACCGGACTGCTCGACGTGCTCGAGCGGCCCGATCTCGCCGACGACCCGCGCTTCTCGACCCGGGAAGCGCGCGTGCGCAACTATGACGAGCTCGACGTGGTGCTCAAGGAGATCGCCGCCACCCGACCCCGGCAGTACTGGCTCAACCGGCTCGCCGCGCACGACATCCCGCACGGTCCGCTGAACACGATGGGCGACCTGTTCGACGATCCGCAGATCGCGAGCATGGGCCTGGTCGAGGAGATCGAGGGGCCTGATGGCGTGCTGCGCGTCCCGGTGCCCAGCATCCGGTTCCAGCGGTCCGGTCGACCCGAGCTGCGATACGCGCCGGCGCTCGGCGCCGACACCGAGGAGATCACGGGACTGCGGACCGAATCTGAATCCGAACCCGCACGAGCGAAGGAAGGGGCAGCCTGATGCCCGGTATCGACGACCTCGTCGCGATCGACGTCCACACCCACCCGCAGACCGAGGAGTTCATCGCGGCGATGGGCCAGCGGCACTCCCAGATGTCGGCGCACTTCGGGCGCGAGCGGCCGGTGGTGTCGTTCGCCGAGCAGGCCGATCAGTACCGCGACCGCAAGATGATGGCCGTGATCGTGAACTCCGACTCGGAGACCACGAGCGGAATCAAGGGTGCGCCGAACGACCTCCTCGGCAAGGCGCAGCAGGACCACCCCGATGCGTTCCTCGCCTTCGCCGGCATCGACCCGTGGAAGGGCGAGGCCGCGGTCGCCGAGATCCGTCGGATGCACGCCGAGTACGGCATCAAGGGCGTCGGCGAGCTCAACCCGTCGCGGCAGAAGTTCCTCGCCAACGACCGTCGCTTCTTCCCGATCTGGGAGACCTGCGCCGAACTCGGGCTCGTGGTGATGTTCCACTCCGGGTTCCCCGGCGCCGGTGCGGGTACTCCCGGTGGCGGCGGATATCGGCTCGAGAACGCCCGCCCTGTGCCGTACATCGACGACGTGGCCGCAGAGTTCCCCGAGCTGAACATCATCAGCGCGCACCCGGCATGGCCGTGGCACCTCGAGAACCTGGCGATGGTGTGGCACAAGTCGAACGTGTACCTCGACCTGTCGGGGTGGGCGCCGAAGTACCTTCCGCCCGAGGTGGTCCGCTACGCCGATTCGCTGATCTCCGACCGGGTGCTCTTCGGGTCGGACTGGCCCGTGATGACCGCCGACCGCTGGATGGCCGAGTTCGACGAGCTCGGGCTCAAGGAGGAGTCGCGCCGGAAGATCCTGCTCGACAACGCACGCACGCTGTTCCGACTGTGAGCGCGAAGGAAGGAGCCGAACGTGGCTGAACTGGTGATGGCCGCAGCGACCCCGCACAACCCGCTGCTGTGGCGGGCGATGCGCGAGCCGATGCCCGACGATCTCGTGACGGTCGAGGCGAACTTCCGTCGCATCCGTGAGGCGATCTCGGATGCCGGGGTCGACACTCTCATCGTGCTCGGCACCGACCACGTGCGGCAGTTCTTCTCCGACAACTCACCTGCCTTCATCGTCGGCAAAGCCGCCTCGTACCACGGCACCTACGAGAACGAGGTGCGCACCTTCGGCATGGAGTACGCCGAACTGACCGGCAACCCGGAGCTGGCGACGCAGATCACCGGCCGCGAGGTGCTGCCCGAGACCATCGACTTCTCGGTATCGCACGAGTGGCGGCTCGACCACAGCTTCGTGCTGCCACTGCAATACGTGCGTCCGGAGCTCGACCTGCCGATCGTGCCGATCCACGCGAACTCGATCCTCCCGCCGCTGCCGACCGCCGCCCGCTTCGCCGCTCTCGGACACCACCTGCGCACCGCGGTCGAGTCCTGGGACAGCGACGTCAGAGTGGGCCTGCTCACCTCGGGGCACATGGCAACCGACGTGGGTGGCCCGCGCACGTTCAACGGCTCGCCCGATCCGGAGTTCGACGCTGAGGCGGTCGGGTGGATGCGTGACGGCGACCTCGACGGGGCGATCGCCGGATGCCGGTTCGACCGCATCATGGCCGCCGGCAACGTCACGTACCAGTACGTGAACATCGTCGCCGCGCTCGCCGCCATGCAGGGGCGCCCGGCCGAACTCGCGGAGGCCACGACCTCGCGCTTCGCCTCCAGTCCGTTCTTCCTCTGGAGGGCCGCATCGTGAGCCGGTACATGATGAACAAGTTCATCCGCGCCGTCGAGATGAGCACCGCGAACGTGAACGCCTACGTCGCCGACACCGAGGGGTTCGTCGACGGGTGGCTCGTGGGGGGAGCGGGGCCCGACGCGGTCGCCGACGACCGGGTGCTGACCCCCGAGGAGCGCACCGCCTTCGTCAACCGCGACTACGGCGCGCTCTACGGTCTGGGCGCGCATCCGTATCTGCTGTGGCACTTCACCGAAGCCGTCTACGAGCACGAGTACACCGAGGGCTTCGGATGGCGCGAACTCGTCGAGCGATACCGGGCCGCGATCATCCCATACGGCGAGGTCGACGACATCCCCTGACCTCGTGGAACGCCTGTGCGCAGGCGCGACGGATGCCCCGTGGGTGGGGTTTCCACGGGGCATCCGTCCATTCTGCGCCGGCGTCGAACGACGGTGTGAGCTGGGGGCTACGAATCCGTCGACGTGTGGGGTGGACGCAGCGGCGCACCGGCGGTGCGGGTCTCCTCCCCCGAGGACGGCCGCACCACCGGCGTCCTCACTACGCCGTCACGAGACGACGTCGCAGGAGTCCGGCGCTTCCGAGGAGGAGCAGGACGGCGGCGAGTGCGAGCAGTCCGACCGGCGACGGAGCGCCGGTCATCGCGAGCCCTGACGCCTGACCGGTCGTCGCCGCGCCCGAGGCGACGGCGGCTCCGGCCGTCGAGACCGGAGTCGTCCCAGGCGTCGTTCCCGGGTTGGTTCCCGGGTCGGTTCCTGGGTCGGTGCCGGGGTCGGTGCCGGGATCGGTGCCGGGATCCGTGCCAGGATCCGTTCCGGGATCCGTGCCGGGGTCCGTTCCCGTGCGGGGATCGGTCACCGTCGCCTCGCCGATCACGGAGATGGCGTTTCCGCCCACCGTGATCGGAAGGCTGATCGGCAGAGCCAGCTGGGTGCCGCCGAGGACGCTGTCGGTTCCGGTGGTGGTGTCGCCTCCGGTGGCGGGGGCGGCCGGTGCGGTGGTGTCTCCACCGGTGCCGGTGCGGGTGACGGTGGCGTCGTCGATGACGGAGATCGCGTTGCCGGTCACGCCGATGGGGGCGGTGACGGGGGCCGTGATCTGGGTGCCGCCGAGGACGCTGTCGGTTCCGGTGGTGGTGTTGCCTCCGGTGGCGGGGGCGGCCGGTGCGGTGGTGTCTCCACCGGTGCCGGTGCGGGTGACGGTGGCATCGTCGATGACGGAGATCGCGTTCCCCGACACCGTGACCGGCGCCGTGACGGGCGCGGTCGCCTGCGTGCCGCCGAGGATCGCGTCGTCACCCGAGGTCGCCGCCGAGGTGGCGGGAGTGGTCGAGCCGGTGGGAGCGGCGGAGCCGGTTCCCGTCGAGCTCGTGTCGCCGAGCAGCGAGATCGCGTTCCCCGACACCGTGACCGGTGCCGTGATCGGCGCGATGACCTGTGTGCCGCTGCCGACGCCGTCGTCACCGGATGTGGTCGCGCCCGCCGGGGCGGAGGATGCCGGTGCGGCGGCTCCCTGTCCTGTCGGAGCGGTGCTCTCGGTGTCGCCGACCAGCGACACGGCGTTGCCCGTGACGGTGATCGGCGCGTTGACCGCGAGCAGCGCCTGGGTGCCCGAGAGCACTCCGTCCAGGCCGTCCGTGGTCACGAGAGGCGCCCCGGCCGGGGTGCCGGTCTGGGGAGCCGGGCTCGGGGGAGTCGCGGCCGGGGCGCTGGTCGTCGAGGTGGCGAGAACGCTCACGGCGTTGTTCGACACGGTGACGGGGAGGTTCACGGTGACAGCGGCCTGGGTGCCGGAGGCCGTGCCGGAGTCACCGCTCGTCTGTGCGGGTGCGGGTGCGGGCGCCGGGGCAGGTACAGGTGCCGGTGCCGGTGCCGGAGCCGGTGCGGTCGAGACGGCGTCGCCCAGCACCGAGATCGCGTTGTCCACGACCGAGATCGGTGCGGTGATAGCTGTCTCCGCCTGGGTGCCGGAGAGCAGCCCGTCGTCTCCGGTCGTCTCGGCCGCGTTCGCGGCCGTTGCGCCGAGGAGCGTGATGCCCCCGGCGATGAGCGCGCCCCACAGGGCTCGCTTGATGAATGTACGCATGATCGTTCTCCTGACTGGATGGATCGTCTGATGGGTGCGCGCGATCACATGCGCGCGCAGCACGGCATCTGTCGTTCCCGGGGGGGAACGACGTGACGGTCCGTCAGTCAGGAGAGACGTCGGTGTCGGCGACCGGCGACGAGGGAAGCTCGTCGTCGGAAGCACCGGATGTCCGCTCACCAGCACGGAGCGGAGAAGAGTTCGCGTCGCTGAGGCGCGCAGGGGAGGCGCCGTTCGCACCGCCGGAACCGGCAGAGGAAGACGCGGGAACGGTGGTGCCCTGCGGGGATCCGGGCGGAGGCCCCGAGGGCACAGGGGTGCTGTGGTCGACGGCTCGCGGGGCGGTGCGATCCACCGCAGGGAGCGAGCCCGAAAGGGGAGATCCGGGCGCGGAGTTCGTCGTCGGTGTGGCCGGTGGCGTCGTCGCGGTGCGCTCCGTCACCAGGCCGGTGACCGTCGATGCCGCGGGCTCGGTGATCTGTCCGGAACCATCGCCGGGCTCGGGCGTCGGCGGCGTCGCCGGCGTCGTCGGGTCGAGGGCTTCGAGTACCGGGGGGACCGTCTGGTCCGCGACGTTCCCGAGAAGGGCGGTGGTGTCGTCGACCACGCCGACCACATCTCCCACAGCGGAGATCAGACCGAGGTCGGACGCGAGCCCGCCGACCACCGGGATGTCGGCGACCGTGTCGAGGATCGGGTCGGTGATCTGCGAGACAGGGGCGCCGGTCAGCACGTCGGCGACCGGGGTGACGACTGCGGTCGCGGTCTCCGTCGCGGCGTGCACGACGGGTGCGACGGCCGGACCGACGACGGGTGCGTTCACGATCGGCGCCGTGACGGTGGCGACCACGGTGGGCACCGCTTGCTGCACCGGGGCGACCACCTGGGTCACCACAGGCGCGACGACCTGCGTGACGACCGGGGTCACGGGGGCCGTGACGGCCGATACCGTGTCGCTGGTGAGCGAGGTGAGTCCGTCGAGCGGGCCGTCCTGTTCGTCCGCGTGCGCGGATCCGCCCGCGAGGAGAACCGTGAGCGTCGCCCAGGCGAGCACGCCGATGCCACCCCAGAAGACGGCGGCAGGTATGCCGCGTCGGGTGGCCCGAGCGTCCACGTCGACCTCCCCCTCCGAAGGCAACGTACGTCGACGCCGTTGCGTCGATTGGGGCTGACGATACTCGCGCACGGACGTCGTGTCTAGAGGGTTCTCCGCGCGTTTCCGGGGATGTCCGGGTGTGACGCGCCCGGAGAAATCTCGGCTTGACTTTCCCCAAGTTCTACACATCCCATCCCCGCAGAGGGCAACCTTCAATGCCCGATTTAAACTGATTTCCATCCACAGGCTGGGGAAATGATAAAAGCCAGTTCAAGCAGCATAAAAAAGTTTCGTTTCCCGGTCCTCCACGGGGTTATCCACACCCGTTGTGCACAGACACTCCGAGTTTGTTCGCACGCTCTCCACAGAGTTATCCACAGGCCGTCTTGCATGTGGAAACAGTCGCTCGTAGCGTGGGCGAGCGACCGAATGTCGGAGGCAGCTGTTTTGCTGTTCAGGGGTGGCGCGAGGGCCGAGATCCGCACCGGGCCCGCCACGGAAGCGTCTCATCAGGACGGCGTCTCACCGGGACATCGCATCGGAAACGTCGCATCGAAGGGAAGACTGTGTCGATCGCTGACATCTCAGAAGAGCGCATGGGCGCGAAGCGTGCGCCGGAACGCACGCCTCCCCACGACCTTCTCGCCGAGCAGAGCGCGTTGGGCGGAATGCTCCTGTCGAAGGATGCGGTCGCCGATGTGATCGAGACGCTCAAGGGCGCCGACTTCTACATCCCGAAGCACGAGCTCATCTTCGAGGCCATCCTCTCGTTGTACTCCCATGGCGAGCCCACCGACGTCGTCGCCGTCACCGACGAGCTCATCAAGACGGGCGAGCTCGGCCGCGCCGGCGGTGCCGACTACCTGCACACGCTGACGTCGATCGTCCCCACGGCGGCCAACGCCGGCTACTACGCGGGCATCGTCTCCGAGCGCGCGATCCTGCGCCGGCTCGTCGATGCGGGCACGCGCATCGTGCAGCTCGGGTACGCCGGTGAGGGCGATGCGACCGACATCGTCAACAACGCGCAGGCCGAGATCTACTCGATCACCGGATCCGAGACCGCCGAAGACTACGTCCCGCTGCAGATCGCCGTCGACGCCGCGCTCGAGGAGATCGAGGCCGCCAGCGGCCGCGACGGATCGATGACCGGAGTGCCGACCGGCTTCAAAGAGCTCGACGAGCTGACGAACGGCCTCCACGGCGGGCAGATGATCGTCGTCGCCGCTCGACCCGCCATGGGCAAGTCCACGCTCGCGCTCGACTTCGCGCGCGCGGCATCCATCGGCCACAACCTCCCCTCCGTCTTCTTCTCCCTCGAGATGGGCAAGAGCGAGATCGCCATGCGTCTGCTCAGCGCCGAGGGTGCGATCCCGCTGCAGAACATGCGAAAGGGAAACCTCGACCCGCGCGACTGGACCACCGTCGCCGCGACCCGAGGACGCATCAACGACGCCCCGCTCTACATCGACGACAGCCCGAACATGACCCTCGTCGAGATCCGGGCGAAGTGCCGTCGACTGAAGCAGCGCGAGGGGCTGCGCATGGTCATCATCGACTACCTCCAGCTGATGACCTCGGGCAAGCGCGTCGAGTCGCGTCAGCAGGAGGTCTCGGAGTTCTCCCGAAGCCTCAAGCTCATCGCCAAGGAGTTGCAGGTTCCGGTCATCGCCCTCTCGCAACTGAACCGTGGTCCCGAGCAGCGCACCGACAAGAAGCCCGCGATCAGCGACCTGCGAGAGTCGGGCTCGATCGAGCAGGACGCCGACATGGTCATCCTGCTGCACCGCGACTCGGTGTACGACAAGGACGTGCGTCCTGGCGAGGCCGACCTCATCGTCGCCAAGCACCGTAACGGACCTACCGCGACGATCACGGTCGCGTTCCAGGGGCACTACTCGCGCTTCATGGACATGGCTCCCGGCGGCGACTTCAACTGAGCGTCGGCTCCGTCGCTCACAGCGGGGTGGGAGCGAGGGGGAGTGAGGTCGATGGGATCCGGTTCGCGGTCGCCTTGACGAAGCCATTCGATCGCTTCATAGAGGTCGTCACCTATGCGCGTCAGTGAGTTGAAGCGAGACGTGTGGAAGATCGGCAGTTCGCCGTCGTCGTCTCGGGCACCGGTGTCCCAGGCGGGGTAGTCGCCGTTCTCGCTCATCGCCAAGACGACGAGGCGCTCTGCGATGCTCCAGGAGCCGTCGGGTTCGATCTTCCAGTCGTACCCTTCGGCCCGCCCTTCCCGGACGTCACGGTGCAGCGCCTCGGTCAGGTATCGGCCCCGACCCACCACGCCGTCGCCGAATCCGGAGGGGACCGGCGTGTAGATGAGCCAGAGCCCGACGGTCAGGTTCCATCGCGGTTCGCTCTCCACCCCCGAGTGTTAGCGACCGAAACGCATACGCTCACGCAACATCGGATGCGGTGAGGTGGGCGTATGGCTCACTCCGCTCACTCTCGCCCGTCGTCCGGCCCGCGGCTCCTCGTCGCGGGCCTCGCGGCTCTGGCGGTCGTCGCCGTCACGCTGACGCCGCGCCGGTTCGCGAGCCCTGCTCGTGCGCTCTTCATGGACCTCGCCCATGTCTTCGCGGCGCCTCTGGTCGAGCCGATGACCTTCATCGAGGTGGAGAGCACCCTCAACGCACTGCTCTTCGTCCCTCTCGGAGCCGCGGTGGCGCTTGCGCTCAGCCGGCGGCTCTGGATGCTCGCGCCCGTGCTCGTCTTCTGTGCGTCGTTCGCGATCGAGAGTGTCCAGGCCGCGATCCCTGGGCGTGTCCCTGACGTGCAGGACATCGTGTGGAACACGATCGGCGGGATCATCGGCGCCGTCGCGGTGGGAATCGTGCGAGGGCTCTGGGCCCTGGGACGACGGCGTTCGTGAGGACGCCGTGGGCCCACGTGCCTATCGGGCGGCGTCGCGCCGAGGCGGAGCGTCATCCCATCGGGGTGACGGGAGGTGCAGCAGCACCAGGCCGATGCCGGCGATCACCGAGTTGCGGAAGGCGGGGTCGACCCCGTTCCACGACGTGGAGCGCCACATCTGGAACCACTCGCCGCCGATGGAGATGAATCCGCCCACGAAGAGCAGGATGATCATCACGAGTCCGATCGACGACCAGACGCGGGCGGCATGGAAGCCGTGGCCGAGGAATCCGCGCACGAAGAACACGACCGCGACGATCAGGACGATCGCGCTCAGCGACTCCCAGATGATCACGCCGATGTACGCGATGTTCCACAGCACGGGATTGTCGATCGCCCGCCACATCACGTCAGGGTCGAGACCTTTTCCGGCCTCCTGGCCGAAGTTCGTGGTGTCCATCGCGAGCACGTGCTGCACGAAGTCGAAGTTCGTGCCGTAGTCGGTGATGTTGCCGAGGGCGACGAGGAAGATGTAGAGCCCGTTAACGAGGACGAGCGCGGCTGCGGCGAAGGGCAGCGAGCCGAGAAGGTGCCAACGAGGTGAGTGCACCGGTGCGTCGGTCGTAGTCATGACCAGACAGTATCGGTCGGCTGTCCTCGCGTCGAGGGGAGCCGAGGCAGCCTCCGGATACCGTGGAGAGGAGCGATCGTGAGCGCACGGTGAAGGGAGAGCGCCATGATGAACCACTCCGGAAGCGACGTGCGCATCCGCGACGGATATGCCGCGCGTGCCGGCGAGTACACGGAGCTGTTCGGTGACATCGGGCAGATGGATGACATCGACCGGGAGCGCATCGGACGCTGGTCGGATGGCATCGACGGGCGCATTCTCGATGTCGGCTGCGGGCCCGGGCACTGGACCGCCTTCCTCGTCGATCGAGGCGCTGACGCCGAGGGCATCGACCTCGTGCCGGAATTCGTCGACGATGCCTCCGCACGGTTCCCGCAGGTGCCGTATCGGGTCGCATCGCTGACCGACGCCGACGTCCCGGCGGGCTCACTCGGTGGCGTGCTCGCCTGGTACTCGCTGATCCATGCGACTCCGGATGAGTTGCCGTCCCTGCTCGCGGCCGCGCGGCGCGCGATCCGCGAGGGCGGTCACCTGCTGATCGGGTTCTTCGACGGGACGGACGGCGAACCGTTCCCGCACGCGGTCACCACGGCGCACTACTGGTCGGTGGACGGGATGTCGGCGCTGCTCGAACGCGCGGGGTTCTCCGTGCTCGACAGCGAGGCGCGGGTACAGGACGAACGGCGTCCGCACGCGTCGATCAGCGCCGTCGCGGTCTGATCGCCGACGCGGAGGCTCGCCGCCTCAGGGGATCGGCACCGCCCGATCCGCTCCGAGGCGCTTCATCACCATGGTCGAGGTGAGTCGCTGCACCCCCGGCAGGGCCCCGAGGGTGTTGTCGTAGAGCTCCTGGTAGGCGCTCATGTCGCGGGTGAGGATGCGCAGCATGTAGTCGGGGTCGCCGAACAGGCGCTGGGCCTCGACCACCGCGGGGATCGCCACGACGGCCTCCTCGAACGCCACGATCGTGTCCTTGTCGGTGCGTCCGATCGTCACGAACACGATGGCCTCGAACGTGAGGCCGACGGCTGCGGGCGCGACGACCGCGCGGTATCGCTCGATCGCTCCGGACTGCTCCAGTTCCTTGAGTCGGCGATGGCACGCGGACAGGCTCAACCCGACCTGGGAGGCGAGGTGCGTCGCACTCATCCGTCCATCATCCTGCAGCAGGGAGAGGATCTCCCGGTCAAGTGCGTCCATGGTGACAATTCTTGCAGGTGAAGGGCGCGATCACTCGAAGAATCGGAGCACCTTTCGCGTGATCCTTCGTAGTCTCTTCCTCGGATTGAGGAGGACCGATGGATATCGCTCTGGTCATGCAGTTCTGGGTGGTCGCCGTGATGCTGGCGCTGACCCCCGGAGCGGACTGGGCGTATGCGATCTCCGCCGGCCTGCGCGCCCGCTCG
This sequence comes from Microbacterium sp. UBA3486, assembly GCF_002377845.1. Lineage (NCBI taxonomy): Bacteria > Bacillati > Actinomycetota > Actinomycetes > Micrococcales > Microbacteriaceae > Microbacterium > Microbacterium sp. UBA3486. Next base: position 37,554 of record NZ_DFQP01000115.1, on the reverse strand, counting down.
ATCGCGCCTTCCATCCTCGGGATGATCGCCGGGTACACCGTCGTGATCGTCGCCGTCGCGCTCGGTCTCGGAGCGCTGGTCACCGCGTATCCGGTAACCCTCACGACCCTGACCGTGATCGGCGCGCTCTATCTGATCTTCCTCGGTGCGACGACGCTGGCCACACGCCCTGCGCCGATCGCGGAGAGCGGCGAACCGGTCGCCACCGGGGGGTGGGGGCAGTTCCTGCGGGGATCCGGTGTGAGCGGGATCAACCCGAAGGGGCTCCTGCTGCTGCTCGCCCTGTTGCCGCAGTTCACGAGCCCGAACGGCTGGCCGTCGACGACGCAGATGCTCGCCCTCGGCGGCTTGCACCTGTTCAACATCGCGATCGTCTACACGACAGTGGGGCTGCTCGCCCGTCGTCTCCTGCGCACCCGGCCGCGTGCGAGCTCTGTGGTCACCCGGATCGCGGGCATCGCCATGACCGTCATCGGCGTCGGCATCCTCGCGGAGCAGGTGATCGAGTGGCTGTGAGCGCCTACGTCTCTCTCCCGTCGATGCCGTCTTTTCTCCGGTCGATACCGTCTGCGACCTCGACCTGCCGCAGTAGCGTCGGAGGGAGGGCGGCGATCGGCGGGAGAAGAGGGGCTTCATGACTTCCAATGGACGGACGAACACGGCTCTGCAATTGCTGCTGCCGGCGTTCCTGCTCGGGGCGATCTTCGCGCTCTCCTTCCTCGAAGCCCCGTTGAAGTTCCTCGCGCCCGGCGTCACGATCCCGATCGGACTCGGCATCGGTCGACTCGTCTTCACCGCGCTGAACGTGCTCGCGGGTGTCGTCCTGGTCGTGCTCACAGCCGTGAGTGCCCGGGCGAAGGTCGGGCGCACGCCCCTGGTGATCCTCGGCGTGATCTGGGTGGTGTTCCTTCTCGAGATCGCCGTCATCCGCCCGGTGCTCAACCGGCGCAGCGATCTGGTGATCGCCGGGGCCGAGGCGCCGGGCACGAATTGGGCGCACTATGCGTACATCGCCGCCGACGTGGCGATCATCGGGCTCCTCATCGCATTGATCGTCGTCACCGTGCGGCGGGTCCTGCCGTCGGAAGCGCGATAGTCGACCGCTCCGCACCTCCTCTTCCGAAAGCCCACGCATTCCGATCTATCGGCATACAGATTCCCTGAACGCGGCCACCTCCATCGCGGCAGTGAAATGTTGAATGTTGCCGGCCGGATCCTGGCCGGACATCAACCGGAGGAACACCATGAAGCTGAAGAACCGAATCGCCGCCACCGGCATCACCATCGCCCTGGCCGCGGGTGTCGCGCTCATCGGCGCACCGGCCGCCAAGGCTGCCGAAGCCCAGATCGACAACTACGGAGCCGTGAACTACCCCTTCGCGCCGAGCGATGACACGAGCGTCGGCCAGGCGGGAATCGGCTGGGTGCGACTTGCCGACGGCACGCTGGGCCAGGAGTCCGAGCAGACCTTCGGATCGGCCGCGAAGGTCGCTCTCGACGACAACGTCGATGTGGTGCAGGTCGGCGAGAAGGTGCGCATCACGGTCACCGCGACCAACCGCTCCAGCTTCGCTCGCCTGATCTCCACGGCGATCCCGACGGCCTCCGGTCTGACCGTGACCGGTGCCGAATCGTCCCTCGGCGAGCCGATCGTCAGCAGCAGCCATGTGTTCGCCTCCTTCGGCGAGCTGGAGCCCGGCGAGACCGGCACGGCGGTCATCACGGCCCAGGTCGGTGACGTCGCCCCCGGAACCACTCTGCAGACCCTTGCCTACGTCTATCAGGACCTCTCGGGTCCGATGTCGCAGATCACCGACACGAACACCGTCATCGGCTGAATCGGCCGCTGACACGTGCGGTGGGTTCTTCGGAATCCACCGCACGTCGATGTTCGGTCAGGGGCGGACGCGGACCGTGCGTCCCTCGAAGGTCACCAGGTCGCCGTCGCGCAGCTGGCGCCCGCGTCGGCGATCGACCTCGCCGTTCACGGTGACGTATCCGTCGATGATGACCTCTTTGGCGTCGCCGCCCGAATCGAGGAGGCCGGCGAATTTGAGGAACTGCCCGAGGCGGATCACCTCACCGCCGATGGAGATGTCGTCGATCGGTGCGGAGTTCGTCATCCTTGAATGCTAATCGGCTTCGACCGAGTCCGGACGCGACGATGCCGCCGCCCGTGCGGGGCGGCGGCATCATCTCGAGTCGGGCGCATCGGGTTCGCCCGACAGGACGCAGGGGGCTGCTCCTCGAACGACTCGGTCCCCTCCTCGAGCAACTCAGTCGATGTCGGTTCCGACGACCGCGAAGTCGACGCCGAAGTCGATGTCGATCGAACGGTTGTCCGACGTGAGGACGGAGGCGTCGTACGGGCTCACGTCGTCGCCGTCGACATCGAGGTCGGTGATCATGCCCTCGGCCTCGGCGAGGGCCGCGGAGACCAGGGCGCGGATCGTCTCGTCGTCGAGCGTGAGCGCGGGGCCGGTGTCGTCGCCGTCGGCCACATCGGTCGAGATGACAGATGCGGCGAGGTCCTTGTCGACACGGACCTCGGTCTCATCGCCCGCGGTCGTCGTGAGCTGCACCTCCCATGTGCCGTCGCGCTTCGCATTGATCGAGGTGACCTCGCCATCGGCGGCTCCGCGTGCGGCATCCGCGATCGTGATGAGTTCGTCGGCGGATGCCGTGCCGATGCCTGTCACCGGGCCGCGGCCGTTCGAGGGGGCGTCGCCGCGGTCGTGGTCGCGGTTGCCGTCGCGCTGGGCGTGGTCATCCGCGTCGTCGTGGCGGGGACCGTCGGACATGGAGGAGCGGTCGTCGTCGCCGAACTCGTCGCCGATCGCGGCACCGATCGCGATGCCGCCGCCCGCCAGGACCACGGCTGCCGCGATGCCCCCGCCGATGAGCAGTGCGCGCTTGCGTCCGGGCTTCGGTGCGGATGTCGTGGGGACGGCGACCGGCTCCGCCGCGGGGAAGGTCGGGTGGTGACCGGCACCCGCGTTCGGGGCTGCCGCATCCGGGGCCGGGGTCACCGGTACGGTCTGCGCATCCGGGGTGCCTTGTGCGGTCTGGTCGGGAGTGGGCGTCTGGTCGGGAGTCGGCGTCTGGTCGGGAGAGGGTGTCTTGTCGTCCATGTCTCGATGGTGCCGCGCGGGCGCTGAAGCCTCCCTGAAGCGTCCTGAAGACCTCTTCAGGAACCGGACTTCCGGCCGGTCAGGTGCTGAGGGGGAGGGCGAGGACGAACCGTGCGCCGCCCCAGCGGGAGTCGTCGACCGTGAGGGTTCCCCGACTGCGGGTGGCGAGGCCGCGGGCGATCGCGAGCCCCAGTCCGCTGCCTCCGGCGTCGCGGCTGCGGGCTTCGTCGAGGCGCACGAAGCGCTCGAAGATGCGCTCGCGTTCCTCGGCCGGCACCCCGGTGCCGTCGTCCTCGACCGTGACGAACACGTGGCCGTCGGACGGGATCACCCCGATCGCGATGCGTCCTCGGCTGTGGCGCGCAGCGTTGTCGGCGAGATTGCGCATCAGTTGGCCGAGCAGCCGCGGGTCGCCGTGCACGCGCGCGGCGTGGATGCCCGAGCCGTCGACGTCGATCCCCGCTGCGCGGAGCCGACGCACTTCCCCGAGAGCGATGTCGTCGAGGTCGACCGCTTCGTCAAGCGTGCTCGCGCCTTCGTCGAGACGGGCGAGCAGCAACAGCGATTCGACGATCCCCTGCAGACGCAGCCCTTCCTCCGACACGACATCGGCGAGTTCGCCGATGCTCGTCACGTCGGGGTGGGCCTGGGCGAGCTCGGCGTGTTGACGGATCGTCGCGAGCGGGGATCGCAGTTCGTGCGAGGCATCCGAGACGAAGCGCCGTTGCGCGGTGGCCGCGGCGTCGAGTCGGTCGAGCATGCCGTTCATGGTGGTCGCGAGTGCGGCGATCTCATCCGCGGTCTCCGGCACCGGCACTCGCTGGTGCAGGCGCTCGGCGGTGATGCCGTCGACCTCTTCGCGGATGCGCTCGACCGGGCGGAGCGCGCGACCGACCACGAGCCAGGTGGTCACGGCCACGAGCAGCAGCAGCAGGGGGACCGCGACGGCGAGCAGCGTCGCGACCGTCGCGAGGGTCTCGGCATCGTCATCCATCGAGACGGCGAGCACGAGCGTCTGATCGCCGTCGATGTCTTCCGAGACCACCAAGACGGTGTCGCCGTCGACGGTGGTCGTCTGCGGGTCGTCATCGGCGGGGAGCGGCGTCGAACCCAGCTTGTCGCGAGCCTCCTCGCTCGCCGCGCGTACCGAACCGTCCGGACCGAGGATCTGCAGGATCTCGTCGTCAAGCGCGTCCACGCCCTTGCCGCCCGGCCCACCGGCACGTTCGGCGAGCTCGCTGAGCCGCTGCTCCGCGGCGCGTTCGGTGCTGCCGTGGATGCTCGCGCTCAGCACCCCGTAGAACGAGAAGGCGCCGATCAGCAGGGCGACGGCGACGACGACGGTGGCGCCGAGCGTCGTCCTTCCGCGCACTGAGCGCCAGCCGCGGCTAGCCACCGTCAGCCGCCAGCCGATAGCCCGCCCCGCGGATGGTCTCGATGGCCTCACGGCCGAACGGTTTGTCGAGCTTGCGGCGCAGATGCCCGACATAGACCTCGACGATGTTGGGGTCGCCGTCGAAGTCGTCGTCCCAGACGCCGTCGATGAGAGCCCGCTTCGACAGCACCTGGCCGCGATGACGCATCAGGTGCTCGAGCACCGAGAACTCCCGTGCGGTCAGGGTCACGGGCGTCTCCCCGCGCCAGACGCGGTGCGCGGCGGGGTCGAGTCGGAGATCGCCGGCCTCCAGGACGGCCGGACGGGCGACGGCTCCGCGGCGCGCGAGGGCCCGCAGGCGCGCGACGAGGATCGCGAACGAGAACGGCTTGGTGACGTAGTCGTCGGCGCCGGTCTCGAGCGCCTCCACCTGATCCCATTCGCCGTCCTTCGCCGTGAGCATCAGCACGGGCGTCCAGTTCTCCTCGGCCCGAAGCGCCTCGCACACCTTCCAGCCGCTCATGCCGGGCATCATGAGGTCGAGCACGATCGCGTCGTACCGCGTCTCGCGTGCGCGCCAGAGTCCGTCGACGCCGTTGTGCGCCACGTCGACGGCGAAGCCCTCGGCCTCGAGGCCGCGGCGTACGCCCTCGGCGAGACGCACCTCGTCGTCCACCACCAGGATCCGCATCCCTCCAGTGTGGTGGCTCCACGCTGAATCGGGGCTGAAGCGGTCGCCTCGCCCTGCTCCGATTCGAAGAAGTCAGTCGGCGAGGGCAGCCTGGATCTCACGGATCACTTCGCCGAGGGTGCCGGAGTCGAGCAGCCCGGGGCCGAGGGGGCCGGCGGTGTCGGTGCCGAGGGGCGGCAGGTGTCGGAGTGCGCAGGCGGCCTCGACGGAGAGCGTGCGGAGCTGCCATCGCACCTCTTCGACACGTGCTTCGGGAGCGTTCGGGTGGGCCAGTTCGACGGCCTTCGCGGCGTAGGCGGCTGCTCCGAGCGCGTGCGCGCCCATGTGTGCGACTCCTGAGGCCTGGGCTGCCGAGCGGGCTGCGGCGACTCCGGCGGAGGAGGTGGCGCTGCGGGCAGCCCTGCCGGCGACGAAGCGTCGTCGGATCTCGTCCGCGGCCGTGAGGTCACCGCGTGCGAACGCCCGTGCCCTGGCGATGGCGTCCCGGGCCCGAGCGTCGTCGGGCGCCTCGGCCTCGAACAAGGGGAGCACCCGCTCCGCGCAGTCGGCGGCCCACACCGCGACGGTGCGGCGGTCTGTGTCGGTCATGCCCTGTGGGGTCGTCATGCTCACCTCGCTCGGCGTTCGATGCGTGATCGTGCAGCCTCGTGCGCCTCGCGAAGAAGGGTGAGCACCGCATCCCCCGTCCGTTCCGCAGGGTTGATCACGCACACCCAACCGGACGTGCCGTAGAGCGGATGCCGGTGGAACACGTCGGCCTCGGTCGGATCGGCGTCAGCATCCACGATCGACTCGGTCTGTGCCCGCCCGACGTGGATGTTCACCCGGAAGCGTCCCGGAGCGTCGAGGGCGGATGAGGCGTCGTCGGGATAGTCCTTCGTGATGATCGTGCCGTACGGCTGAGTGCGCTCCGGCATCCGTCCGTCGGGCGCGTAGGAGAAGTACGCGTCTCCCCACGACAGCTCCGGAAAGTCGCTTCCGGGCCCGGGCGCGACGACGAGGACACCGTCGAAGCCACGGACCGTCTCGATGATCTTCTGCATTTCCATCCTTCAATGGTGAGGTGGAAGTGCTTATGTGGACTTCTGTCCGTAAGCGAAGGGGGAAAAGGTGCAGAACCCTCAAGAGGCGACATTCACGACGGTGCAGCTCGGACGGCTGGTCGGCTACTCGACCCAGCAGGTGCGCGATCTCGAGCGCCTCGGCGTCATCCCCGCGGCAGAGCGCGGTGCGAACGGGTATCGCCGGTATCGGATGCCGCATGTCACGGCCCTGCAGGCGTACCGCGCGATGGCAGCCGCGCTCGGCCCGGTGCCCGCCCGCCGGCTCATGCCGGACCTGATCGAGGGGACGGTCGAGGGAGCCGCCGAGCGGATCGACGATCTGCACGCGAACCTCTCCCGTGAGCGTTCTCGGGTGCGGGAGGCGCTGAGCGGACTCGATGTCGCCGTGGCCGAGGCCGACGACGTGTTCGCCGAGGAGGACGCGATGACGATCGGCGAACTCGCCCAGGCGCTGGGCATCCGTCCGTCGGCCTTGCGTCACTGGGAGCGCGAGGAGCTCGTGCATCCGCTGCGGGGTGCGGCGTCGACCCGTTCCTACGGTGCCGCCGCGATCACCGAGGCGCGGGTGGCAGCGGCTCTCCGCTCCGGCGGCTACGGCATTCCGGCGATCGCCCGCATCCTCGACGAGGTGCGCACGCACGGTCGCACCTCCGAAGTCCAGCGGATCCTCACGGAGAGGCTGGCCGACCTCACGCGCCGTAGCGTCGCCCTGCTCGGTACCGCGGGGCACCTGCACGACCTGCTCGCCGGCCGTCTCCCCGGGGCGGGATCGTCGGTCACTCCCGAGCGCTGATCAGTGCGGCGAGCCGCTCGACGATCGGATTCGCGTCGAGCGGATCGGTGATGATCGCGGTGATCGCCTCGAACGGGAGGACAGGAAAGCGGGCGGCGGCACCGACCTTCTCCTCGCTGGCCAGCACCACGGTCTCCGTGCACCGCGAAGCGAGTGCCCGCTTCGTCACCGCGTCGTCGAGCTCACCCGTCGTGAGACCGTGCACGGGATCGACGCCGGTCACGCCGAGGAAGAACACATCGGCGGCGAGGTGCTGGATGGCCTCCATCGCGAGTCCTCCGCCGGTGACCAGGGAGTGCCGGGTGAGCTCCCCGCCGATCATGACCACACGGGCGTCGGAGTGTTCGGCCACGGAGAGCGCGACGACGGGACTCGGGGTGATGACCGTGGTGCCGGCGCCGGAGGGGAGCAGCCGAGCCATCGCGAGGGTCGTGGTCCCGGCGTCCAGCACGATCGTCGCTCCGGGACGGATGCGCGCGACGGCCGCACGTGCCACCCGCTCCTTGCTCTCGGTCGCGAGGCCGTGCCGGTCGCGCACCGGTCGTTCGGGCTCGGGGATCGGCAGGGCGCCGCCGTACACCCGCTGGAGCTTCCCCTCCTCGGCGAGTTCGCGGAGATCTCGGCGGATGGCGTCTTCCGACACTCCGAGCTCGTCGGCCACCGCTTTCGCGACGACGCGTCCGTCGCGGGCGAGAAGGTCGAGCAGGTGGTCCTTGCGTTGCGCAGCGAGCATTTGTTTCCTCACGAAGTTGCACGATTGTGCATGATTCAGACTACAGTCATCTCCATGACGAAGCCACTCCTGATCCTCATCGCCGGCCCCTATCGCTCCGGGACGAACGGCGACCCCGACCTCATCGCCCGGAACCTCGCGCGCCTGGAGGAGGTCTCGGGCCCGATCTTCCGCCTCGGCCACGTGCCGATGATCGGGGAGTGGGTCGCGCTGCCGATCCTGCGCACACTCGAGGCGGCCGATGCCGATGCCGGTGACGGTGACGTCATGTACGAGACCGCGCACCGCCTGCTGCAGCACTGCGACGCGGTGCTGCGCCTGCCGGGCGAGTCGTCCGGTGCCGACAAGGACGTCGAGATCGCGCAGCAGCGCGGGCTGCCGGTCTACCGCTCCCTCGAGGAGATCCCCCGGCGGTGATTCCGTAGGCTGGAGGTATGACCAAGAACCTCTGGACCATCCTCGGCGTCGTCCTCGCCGTCGTGATCGCGTGGTGGATCGTGAGCGCCCTGTTCTCGGTCCTCGCGTTCATCTTCAAGCTCGCGATCGTCGCGGTCGTGGCCGTGGTGGTCTTCCTCGTCCTGCGTGGGATCTTCGCCCGCAGCGACGACTGACCCACGGCCGTCGAATCGCGCACCTGGTCGCCGATTCGCCGCGGAAGCGACCACGTGCGCGATTCGAGAGCGGCTACGCCTTCGCGAACGCCCCGACGCGGTACTTCGCGGCGCGGTGCGTGTCCTGCACCCGGTCGCCACGGCCGTGGAGCTTGTTGCGGAGTGTGCCCGGCGCGTACTCCTCGGGGTAGGCGCCGCGCTCGCGCAGCACCGGGATCACGTGCTCGATGATGTCCTGCCAGGTGCCGGGGGTGACCGCGTAGGCGAGATTGAAGCCGTCGATGTCGGTCTCGTCGACCCAGGACTGCAGCTCGTCGGCGATCTCAGTGCCGGATCCGACGATCGTGGGCCCGAGGCCGCCGATCGCGTTGTGGCGTCCGAAGTCGCCGACCGTCCACTCGCGGCCGAGGTCGGCCTCCTCCTTCAGATGCTGCAGCACGGACTGGATCGCGTTCGACTCGACGTTGCCGACCGGCTCGTCCTCCGCGTACTGCGACAGGTCGACGCCCATCCACCCCGACATGAACGTGAGCGCGCCCTCGGGGCTCGCGTAGGAGAGGTACTCGGCGTGCTTCGCCGTCGCCTCCTCGCTCGTCGCGGCGGTGATCACGGTGAGAAGCGTGTAGATGCGGGCGTCGTACCGGTCGCGGCCCGCCGCTTCGAGGGCACCGCGGATGCGCTTCACGGTGCCGGCGAGCACCTCCTTCGAGGGCGCGGCGACGAAGATGGCCTCGGCGTTCTCGGCCGCGAACTTCACGCCCCGCGGGCTCGCGCCGGCCTGGTAGATCACCGGCGTGCGCTGCGGCGACGGCTCGGAGATGTGGATGCCGGGAACGCTGAAGTGCTTGCCCTCATGCCCGATCGGGTGCACCTTGCCCGGGTCGGTGAAGATGCCGCGCTCGCGGTCCTCGACCACGGCATCGTCTTCCCACGAGCCCTCCCAGAGCTTATAGAGCACCTCGACGTACTCGTCCGCGTGGTCGTAGCGGTCGTCGTGGGCGAGCTGGTCCTCCTGACCCATGTTGCGCGCGGCGCTGGGCAGATAGCCGGTCACGACGTTCCAGCCGACGCGGCCCTGCGTGAGGTGGTCGAGCGTGCTCAGCCGGCGCGCGAACGGATAGGGGTGCTCGAACGCGGTGCCGGCCGTGATGCCGAAGCCCAGGTTCTCGGTGACGGCCGCCATCGCGCTCACCAGCAGGATCGGGTCGTTCACCGGCACCTGCGCGCCGTTGCGGATCGCGGCCTCGTTCGTGCCGCCGTACACGTCGTAGGTGCCGAGCACGTCGGCGATGAAGATGCCGTCGAAGGTCGCGCTCTCCAGCAGCTTCGCCAGATCGGTCCAGTACGAGATGGTGTTGTACTGCCGTGACCGGTCGTCGGGGTGCCGCCACAGGCCGGACGACTGGTGGGCGACGCAGTTCATGTCGAAGGCGTTGAAGCGGATCTGACGGGTCATGGGCTCCATGAAAGGCGAAGGGCGCCGGCGAAGCCAGGGTCTCCGACATGCACGGACACATTCCGGATGGGTCAGCGCTCGTAAACGTCCCGCCGATGCCCCAGCGTAACGACCGCGACGACGAGCACGTCGTCGTCGATCGTGTAGATGATGCGGTAGTTCCCGACGCGGACGCGGAGTCCGTTGCGTCCCTGCAGTGCCTTCGCTCCCGGCGGGCGGGGATTCTCACCGAGCAGAGCGATGGCCCCGCGGATCCGGTCGCGATCCTGATGGTCGACCTTCTTCAGTGCTCGAACCGCAGCTGGGCGCAGTTCGATCCGATAGCTCACGTCCAGCCCAGGTCGGCCTTCACCTGATCCCAGGGGATATTGGGCCCCTCTTCTGTCATCGCCATGTCGAACGCGGCTGCGTCTTCGGCGTCTTCGAGCGCGTCCAGCATCCGCTCGTACTGTTCCGGACTGACCACCACTGCTGCCCGCTGGCCGCGCCGCTCGATGAAGACCGCCTCTTCCTGGGAGCGGGCGATGACCGTGGAGAGGTTGTTGCGCGCGTCGGCGACGCTGATGGTGGACATGAATCAATTGTACATCTGGGTGTTGGAGATGTACATGTTTCGTCCGGCGCCCTCCTCCCGTGGCTCTACCCTTGACTGGTGACCGACGAGACCGCGACAGCCCAGCGTCTGGTGCGCCGCTTCGCCCGCGAAACCAACCTGCTCGTCTCCGGTCGGGACTTCTCTGTCGTCGGGACGGATGCCGTGGCCGACGAGCTGCGCCGGCTGCTGCCGGCGCTCGGGGCTCATCTCGGCGATGCGGGTGTCGTGTTCGCGCCAGGGGAGGCCCCCGAGATCCTGCTCGACGGCCACGCGCTCCCGATGCGCGAGACGGCGGAGGATCGCGTCGACGCCGCAGGACGGCACATGCCCGTCGCGACCGCTCTCGCGACGCGACTGCGCGAGGCCGGAACGGTGCGCGGTCTGCGGATCGGCATCGCGATGGTGCTCGAGCCCAAGACCGCCCAGCTCGCCCTGCTGCTGCGGGATGCCGGCGCCACGGTCGCCGTCTACGCCCACCCCGATGAGATCGACGTCGAGGTCGCCCAGGTGCTGCGCTCCCGCGGCATCCCCGTCGACGGTGATCCTTCGCTCTCCGGTGCTGCGGAGCGCGCTGCCGCGGTGTCGTTCCTGCGCCGCGGCTTCGACCTGCTGCTCGACGACGGCTCGCACCTGATCCGCCTCGCTCATGAAGAGGGTCTCGCACGGCAGCTGCGGGGTGCGGCGGAGGAGACGACGAGCGGACTCACGCCGCTGCGGCTCATGGAGCGCGAGGGGCTGCTCGAGATCCCCGTGATCGCGGTGAACGACGCCCTGACCAAGACCTCCTTCGACAACCGCTACGGCACCGGCCAGTCGTGCGTGTTCGCGATCGCCGATGCGCTGGACGAAGTGGGCATCGACCTCCGCGACCAGCCTGCCGTCGTCGTCGGCTACGGCCCGGTCGGTGAGGGCGTCGCCGCGCACCTGCGGGCCCTCGGCGTGCAGGTCGGCGTCGCCGAGACCGATCCGGTGCGTGCTCTCCGAGCCGCGCACGACGGCTATCGGATCGGACGACTGCACGACCTCGCCCCGGGAGCGCTCGTCGTCTCGGCCACCGGGGCGCCGCACACGGTCGACGCCGAGGTGCTGCGAGCGGCGGCGATCGTCGCGGTCGCGGGCGGGGTTCCACACGAGGTCGACCTCGACCCTGCGACGCTGCGACCGTTCGCGGGCGAGAAGGGCGCATCCTCTCCGTTCGTCGAGCGCGCCGGCGAAGGTGCGCTCGTGATCGCCCGAGGCGGGTGCGTGAACCTGTCTGCCGGCGAAGGCAACCCGATCGAGATCATGGACCTCTCGTTCTCGGTGCAGCTCTTCGCCGTCGAGCACCTCCTCACGCACGGTCTGCCCGCCGGCGTGCATGCGCTGCCGCCCGAGACCGACACCGTCATCGGCGCGGCCGCTCTCGCCCTGCGCGGCGCGCACATCGACCAGCGCAGCCCGGCGCAGGTCGAAGCGCAGCGCGAGTGGCGCTCGCCGCGATTCCGAGGAGAATCCGCATGACCGCCGTGACCGTCTATTCCGCGGGACTCGTCGTGCCGATCACCGCGCCGCCGATCGTCGACGGCGCGGTCGCGGTGCGCGACGGCCGCATCATGCACGTCGGAGAGCGCGAGTGGGTGCTGCGGTCGCTGTCCGAACGGGGCATCGCCGCCGACGAGGTGCACTGGCCCGGGGTCCTGACCCCCGGGCTCGTGAACGCGCACACGCACTTGCAGTACACCGGCATGGCCTCGGTCGGGCGCGGGCAGTACGACGGCTTCGACGACTGGGTGCGCGCTTTCGACCCGGTGTACGAAGGCGGTCGCGACTGGGCGGCGGATGCGGCCGACGGTGCGACGCAGGCGCTGCGTTCCGGCACGACGGCTGTGGCCGATGTCGTGACCGATCGTCCGGCGGCGACCGCGCTGCACGATGCCCGGCTGCACGGCATCACCTACTGGGAGGTGATGAGCTGGACCAACGCCGACTGGGCCCGTACCGGGCGCGCGCAGGTGGAGCAGGCGCTCGACGCCCTGCCGACCCCGCCGGGGACGGGCCTTTCACCCCACGCCCCCTACTCGCTCGACATCGAGCCGCTGCTGGAGATCCCCGACATCGTGCGCGAGCGCGGCGGACGCATCCACATCCACCTCGGCGAGGCCGCGTTCGAGAGCGAGTTCGCCCACGAGCATCCCCAGGCGTGGCACACGGCCGGGCTCGCCAGCTTCCAAGAACTGCGCCAGGCCGGATTCGGCACCAGCGCCACCGAGTTCGTCGATCAGCTCGGCGTGCTCGGGCCCGACTGCCACATCGCGCACGGCGTCTACATGAGCGCCAGGGACCGCGCGATCCTGCGGGAACGCCGCACGACGGTGGCCCTGTGCCCGCGGTCGAACGCCGTCATCGGACTCGAGGAGCCGCCGATCGCCGCGTACCTGCGCGAGGGCAGCCCGATCGCCGTCGGCACCGACTCGCTGTCGTCGAGCCCGTCGCTCGACGTGCTGGCCGACGTCGCGGAGCTCGCGCGCATCGCCCGCGCGCAGGGGTACACCGACCGCGACCTGCACGCGCGCCTGCTCGGTGCCGCGACCCTCGGCGGTGCGCACGCCATGGGGATCGACGTGGGCCCGGACCGCACCGGCTACCTCGCCGTGGGGGCCCTCGCCGACCTCACCTTCTTCGACGTCCCGGCGGGCCCCGATGCGGTGGTCGAACTCGTCGAGCACGGTGCCGGCCGTACCGCTGCCACGATCATCTCCGGCGAGGTGCGCTACGCGATCGACTCCTTCGACCGTGCAGCGGTCACCCCGTGACCGTTCCGATCGCCACCCCTGGAACTGGAGGCATCTCATGACGCAGCGCCCCGCGACCGCCGAGCGGCTCGACCTCGCCCCGCATCCGGAAGGCGGCTGGTTCCGCCGCACCTGGACGAGCCCGCTTCCCGTCGAGACGCCGAACGGTCAGCGGCCGGCGGCCACCTGCATCCACTACCTCCTCCTGCCATCGGAGAAGAGCGAATGGCACGTCGTGACCAGCGACGAGTTGTGGCTGTGGCACGGGCCCGGCCGACTCGAACTCCGCCTCGGCGGAGACGGTGCGGAACCGGGCGAGGCGACGGCGATCGTGCTCGGCCCCGGAGAGGCGGCGCAGGTGCGTGTGCCGGCCGGCGTCTGGCAGGCCGCGAGGCCGCTCGACGCCGACGAGGTGCTGGTGTCGTGCTTCGTGTCCCCAGGTTTCGACTTCGCCGATTGGCGACTCGCCGCATCGCCTACTCTGTAGAGGCAGACCGTGTCTGCAGAAGCAGACCCGTCCTGCCTCGCCGTCTTCTCCATACCCTTCCTCGCCCTGGAGTCATCGTGCCCTTCGCTCCCGCCCTCCGCCGCGCTGCAGCCGTCGCCGCTGCTGCCGCCGCCATCGCCCTCACCCTCTCCGCCTGCAGCTCGCCGTCCACGGGCTCCGGCAGCGGAGACGGCTCGGGCCTTCCGACCGTGACCGAGGGCAAGCTCACGATCGCGACCGGCGAGCCCAACTACGAGCCGTGGTTCGTCGACGACGACCCCTCCAACGGTGAGGGCTTCGAGGGCGCGGTCGCCAACGCCGTCGCCGAGCAACTCGGCTACACGGCCGACGACATCGTCTGGGTGCGCACCACCTTCGACGGCGCCATCGCACCGGGCCCCAAGGACTGGGACATCAACCTGCAGCAGTTCTCCATCACGGATGACCGCAAGAAGGCCGTCGACTTCTCGTCGCCGTACTACACGACCACGCAGGCCGTCGTCGCGGTCGGCGGCTCGCCCGCGGCATCGGCGACCACGATCGACGAGCTCAAGGCCACCGAGGTCGGCGTGGCCAGCGGGACCACCAGCTACACGGTCGCCAAGGCCCAGCTCGGCGAAGCGAACCTCAACGTCTTCAACTCGGTCGACGACGTGGTGCTCGCGCTCAAGGGCGGACAGATCGACGCCATGATCACCGACCTCCCCGGCGCCTTCTACGTCGTCGGTGCCCAGCTCGACGACGGCGTGGTGACCGGTCAGTTCGCCGACGCGAACGGCGGCGACGACTTCGGCATCGTCCTTCCCAAGGGCTCCGCGCTCACGGCCGACGTCACCAAGGCCGTCGACGCCCTGCGCGACGACGGCACGCTCGACGAGCTGCAGCAGAAGTGGCTCAGCGACGCGGTCGACGTCCCCGTCCTGAAATGACCTCGACCTCCGTCGACGCGGAGTGGCAGCCGAGCGAACTCGAGCTGTCACGCCGCGCTCTGCGGCGTCGGGCGACCACCCGATCCATCCTGATCGCGTTCGGCAGCAGCATCGCACTGTTGGCGGTGCTCGTCGTCGTCGTCGTCAACACCCCCGGCTGGGCGATCGTCAGCCAGACGTTCTTCGATCCGCAGGTCGCGCTGGAGAGCATCGGTCCGATCTTCCAGGGACTGCTCGTCAACCTCCTGGTGCTCGTCATCGCCGTGGTGTGCGTCGCGATCCTCGGCACGCTCCTGGCTACCATGCGCTCGCTGCGCGGCCCGGTGTTCTTCCCTCTGCGCGCGATCGCCGCGGCCTACACCGACTTCTTCCGTGGCATCCCGCTGCTGATCGTGCTGTACCTCGTGGGGTTCGGCATCCCCGCGCTGATGATCTTCCCGCGCATGCCCCCGATGTTCTGGGGCACGATCGCGCTGGTCCTCACCTACTCCGCCTATGTCGCCGAGGTGCTCCGTGCAGGCATGGAGGCCGTGCATCCCTCGCAGCGCATCGCCGCGCGGTCGCTCGGGCTGACCCACGGGCAGACGCTCCGGATCGTCGTGATCCCGCAGGGCGTGCGCAAGGTCGTCCCCGCCCTCATGAACGACTTCGTCTCGATGCAGAAGGACGTGGGGCTGATCTCGGTGCTCGGCGCCGTCGATGCGGTCCGTGCGGCACAGCTGATGGTCGCCGAGACCTACAACTTCACACCGTACGTCGTCGCCGGCCTCATGTTCATCGTGCTCAGCTGGCCGATGATCCGCCTCACCGATGTCGTCACCGCGCGTCTGAACAAGCGCGAGCAAGCCGGAGGAGTCGTATGAGCGTGCCCGTGATCGAGGCCAGGGGTGTGCGCAAGCGCTTCGGCGATCATGACGTGCTGCGCGGCATCGACCTCGCGGTCGGCACGCACGAGGTGGTCGTGCTGATCGGCGCGTCCGGCTCGGGCAAGTCGACCCTCCTCAAGACCATGAACCTCATCGAGGGCATCGACGACGGGCAGATCTTCCTCTCCGGCGAGGACATCACCGACCCGCGGGTGGACGCCGACGCGGTGCGGGCCCGGATCGGGGTCGTGTTCCAGCACTTCAACCTGTTTCCGCACCTGACCGTGCTCGACAACGTCACGCTCGCCGCCGTGCGCGTGCACGGCATGCGCAAGACGGAGGCGCGCGCCCAGGCACGCGCGTTGCTCGACACGCTCGGCCTCGGCGCCAAGGCCGACGAGTACCCCGACCGGCTCTCCGGCGGACAGCAGCAGCGCGTGGCGATCGTGCGCGCGGTGCTCACGCACCCCGAGGTGCTGCTGCTCGACGAGATCACCAGCGCCCTCGACCCGCAGCTGGTGGGCGAGGTGCTCGATCTGGTGCGACAGCTGAAGCAGCAGGGCGCCACGATCGTGATGGCGACCCACGAGATGTCGTTCGCGCGTGAGGTCGCCGACCGCATCGTGTTCCTCGAGCACGGTGTCGTCGTCGAGCAGGGGTCGCCCTCCCAGGTGTTCGATGCCCCGCAGCAGGCGGCCACCGCGGAGTTCCTGGCGCGCGTGCAGCACTGACGCCCGGCGGGAAGCGCGCGGCGTCGACGCTCATCCGCTCGACGGATCGAAGCGGTACTGAGGGTGGATGCGCGCCCTCGGAGGCGCGTGCTGAGCTTGAGGTCTCCGCCGATTCCTCGAGAGGTCCCCACGTGAGCACGCCCCACATCATCCCGTCTTCCGCCGCGCCGACGGCCGACGCCTCCGCAGCCGACTCCGGCGACGGCCCGCGCCGCGGCGGAGGCGCCCCCACGGGCAGGCGCCGCATCGTCGGCGTGGATGTCGCTCGTGGGCTCGCCCTGGTCGGCATGTTCGGTGCGCACCTGATGGTCGCGAGCGGTCCCGACCTGACCCTGACCGACCCGTCGACATGGCTCGACATCGTCAACGGTCGCTCCTCGATCCTGTTCGCCCTGCTGGCCGGGGTCTCGCTCGCGCTGATGACGGGCGGTGCCCGTACCGCGTCACCGGACGAGCTCCGGAAGATCCGATTGCGTCTGGTCGGTCGCGGGGCGGCGATCTTCGTGATCGGGCTCGTGGTCGAGCTGCTGGGCTCGGGAATCGCCGTGATCCTCACGCTCTACGGCGTGCTCTACATCCTGGCGGCGTTCACCGTCCACCTGCGCACCAGGGTGCTGGTGATCGCCGGCGCGGCGCTCGCCATCCTCGGTCCTCCCCTGCTCGCCCTGATCGGCACGCTCTCGCCGGATCTGGGCGGCCCGGGGCTGTCGCTGGTGCTGTTCGGCACCTACCCGATCACGGTCTGGGCCGCGCTGCTCTGCGCCGGCCTCGTCATCGGGCGCCTCGACCTGACCAGGGCGAAGACGGCGGTCGTGATGCTCGTCTGCGGAGGGCTGATCGCGATCGGCGGCTACGCGCTGGGCGCGCTCCTCACGCCGCCGCAGCTCGACGTCGCGTCGTCGAGCTCGACGTCCGGTTCGGGTTCGGGTTCGGGTTCGATGGGCATGATCCCCGGGGACGAGGTCGACGTCTCCGGACTGACATGCCAGACCAGTGACGGCGTCATCGTCTGCTTCCCTCCGGAGACGGCCTCGCTGTTCACGGACGACGGCGGCGGCATCGAAGAGGGGCAGTCGTACATCGATCGCGTGGCTTCGGAGGACCCGCCCGCGAAGATGCTCGAAGCGGTCATCAGCGTCTCGGCCCACTCCGGCGGCGTGCTGGAGGTGCTGGCATCCGGCGGCTTCGCGGTGGCCGTCCTCGGCCTGTGCCTGCTGGTGACCCGTTATGCGCGGTGGGCCGTTCTCCCGCTGGCAGCCTACGGCGCGGTTCCGCTCACCGGCTACGTCGTCCAGGCGATCCTCATCCTGGCGGGGGCGGCGACCTGGCTGCCCAACCCGGTGCTGCCGTGGATCGCGCTCTCACTGCTCATGATGGCCGGCGCGCTCATCTGGACGCGCACGGTCGGCAAGGGCCCGCTCGAACGACTCACGGCGTGGGCAGCCGACGCCATGGCGCTGACAGCGAAGACGACGCGCACGGCGAAGCGCCGGCGCTGAAGACGGCCTCGTGTCGAGGAGGGGCGACATCGAGGCGGAGGGGGATGCCCGGGGGAGGGGAGCTCAGGCGAGCTCTTCCTCCTCCGGCCGTCGCGGGCTCGGGTCGGGTGGCAGGATCTCGATCGGGTGTGCGGCGGTGTGCTGCGCCCGCCACCAGATCACGAAGCCGATCGCGGTGAAGACGCCGTAGAAGACGTACATGAAGCCGGTGGCGTAGTAGCCGGAGCTGAACAACAGCGGCACCCCGACCACGTCGACGGCGATCCAGACCAGCCAGAACTCGGTCCAGCCCTTCGCCATGCCGTAGGTGGCCAGCAGCGAGCCGACGAACGTCCAGGCGTCGGCCCACACCGGCTCCCACGAGCCCAGCAGGCGGAACAGCGGTGTCAGGGCGACCGTGCCGACGACCATCACCAGCACCATGCCGATGCGGGCGCTCGTCGGCGCCCAGCGGGGCACCACGCGTCCGCCGTCGAGGTTCCGCCAGCGCACCCATCCGTAGATCGCGACGGCGATGAACATGATCTGCCGCCCGGCCTGACCCAGCAGGTGCGGCAGCGACGGATCGGGGCTGAGGGCGGAGCCGAGGAAGACGGTGAGCAGCAGCAGGTTGCCGATGATGCCGACCGGCCATGCCCACACCTTGCGTCGCATGCCGCCGAGCGCGCTGGCGAGACCGAACGCGTTGCCCACGACCTCCCGCACCAGTAGCGTCTGCCCGCCGGGCAGCATCCACTGCGAGTTGAAGGCGTCGACGAACCACTGCAGCAGGTTCATCGTCAGGATCCGGCGTCGGGTTCGGGGCGGTCGTCGAGCACCAGCTGCAGCATGCTCAGATCGAGCCAGCGTCCGAACTTGGCACCGACCTGCGGCATGCGTCCGACCTCGACGAAGCCCAGGCGCTCATGCAGCGCGATGGAGCCGGCGTTCCCGCTCTCGATCCCGGCGATCATCACGTGCATCCCGGCATTCCGCGCACGATCGACGAGCGCCGACATCAGGGCGGTGCCGATGCCCCGACCGTGCTGGCCGTCGACGACGTAGACCGAGTGCTCGACTGTGTGGCGATAGCCGCTGTGCGGACGCCATTGCGCGTACGACGCGTAGCCCAGCACCCCCGTGTCGTCGACCGCCACGATGACTGGGTAGCCGCGGCCGGTGCGATCGGCGAGCCAGGCGACACGGTCGGCGAGGTCCACCGCCTCCTCGTTCCAGATCGCGGTGGTGTGCAGCACGGCATGGTTGTGGATCGCGGTGATCGTCTCGAGATCGGCGGTCTCGGCGTCCCTGATTCGCACGGCTGTCATCGGCGGGCGTTCTCTCTTCTTCTGCGCTTCGGGTGCGCATCGTTCTTCGGCGCTTCGGGTGCGCATCGCCGACGCTAGCAGGAGGAGCGGGCGCCGGGCGTGCTGCGACCGAACAGTTACAGAGCTCAGCCTGCCGCCGTCGTGCTCACGGCTTCGCGCACGAGGATCGCACGCCGCATGTCGGCCATGATCGGGTCGAAGAAGCGCTCCCGGTAGCGGGCCTCGCTCACGGCGGAGAACACGAAGGGGAGGGCGGCGATCACCGAGAGCAGGGTGGCCGCCTTGAGCAGGTTGACGGTGAGTGGCAGCTTCGCCCCGAAGAACTCCAGAGGCTGCACCGCGAGGGGCTGTGCGGTGCTGCCGGGTCCGAGCCAGATGCCGACGACGCCCGTGGGGACGGCGATGCCTCCGATCACGATCAGCAGCGCCGCGAGGAGCCCGGCGAAGAACAGGGCCTGCACCAGCTGCGCCACGGTCATCGCGAGCAGGATGTTGATGCGCTGCGGCGCGCGCAGGCGTGTCGGGGTGCCGTCGGCGACGGGGCGGCCTTCGGCGGGCGTGCCGATGAGCAGGGCGGCGCGCTGTTCGGCGCTCGGCGCCTGAGCGTCATCGTCGATCTCGGAGGCGCTGACCCGCAGCACGACGATGCCCGCGAGCACCGCGACGACGAGGCCGAGCAGGGCGATGGATCCCCAGGAGAGGGCGGACGCCATCTGCCAGACCTCGGCGGAGAAGAACGAGAACACGACGAGCATCAGGATCACCGGGAGGGCGATCGATGCCATGTGACCGATCGCCGAGGCGTTGCGCACCGCGAGGCGGGAGGCCCAGGAGATCATCGCGCCACCGCCCATGCCGGTCACCAGGATGCAGAGGCCGAGCACCAGGATCGTGCGGAGGACCGGCCCGACGGTCGCGTCGGGCTGGGCGCTGTAGCCGTAGACGATCGTGAAGGCGAGGCACGCGGCGATCAGGACGAGCGCGACCGCGGTGCCGATGCCCACCGGGAGGCGACGCAGCAGGGTGCGCACGAGGTAGTAGGCGGCCCACGCGAGCCCGATCGCGAGCAGGAAGATCACGACGGCGAAGAGGACGAGCAGGATCTCCCACTCCGTGGAGTCGTCGTCGAGGGCGAAATCGAAGACGACCTCGAGCCCGTCCTGGAAGAGGTACGCGGCCACCGCGACCCACGCGATCAGTGGCGCGACGCGGCGGGGGAGGTCGGTGAACCAGCGGCGCAGCGGAACGAACGTCGGAAGGCCCTGCTCACGGAACCAGCGGTCGGCATCGCGCTTCGTGCTGCGCAGCTTCGGGGACGCGGACATGGCGATGAGACTACGGCAATGACGAGGCGCGGAGTTATCCACAGGCCTTCCTGAGATTCGAACATATCTTCTAAGATGGAGGTATGGCGAACCCGCATCTGAGCCCGCTCCTCGAGGCGATGACGTACCTCGAAGACGCGTGGGGCGATGCGACGAACGCGGCCGATCTGAGCCGCGCGCAGCTGCTCGATGCGCACCGGGCGATGGGACTGGTACAGCGTCGGCTCGACGGCATCCATGCCGAGATCGCGGCGGGCATCGCGCGGGAATCGCGTCCGGAACTGGGGTCTGCGGGTCTCGCGAAGCAGCAGGGATTCCGCAACCCGGCGACCATGATCGCCGCCACGACCGGCGGATCGACGGGCGATGCGGTGCGGCTCGTCAAGGTGGGGGAGGCAACCGCGCCGCGGGTGAACATCATCGGCGAGAAGCTGCCCCCGCGGTACCCCGAGGTGCAGCGGGCGATCGGTGCCGGTGAGCTCAGTGCGGCGGCCGTGGCGCTGATCGTGGCCCTGCTCGACCGGGCGCGCGTGAAGGCCGGGATCGAGCGGATCGTCGATGCCGAGCGACTGCTCGTCGAACGCGCGGCAGGGCTGTCGCTCGATGACGTGCGCAAGCTCGTCGTGCACGCCGAGGCCTGGCTCGACCCCGACGGCGTGGCTCCGCGCGAAGGTGAGGCCCGGTCGCGGCGCTCGCTGACGATGTTCGAGCGCGACGGATCGCTGCACCTGACCCTGCAGACCGACATCGCGTCCGGCACTTCCGTGAAGGCGGCGATCCAGGCATACGTGACGGCCACGTTCCAGGCGCGGGCGCACGTGCTCGACCCCGAAGCGCCCGATGCCGACCGTCGTACGGTCGCGATGATCCAGGCCGATGCGCTCGTCGAGATCTGCGCGCATGCGAGCGGATGCGAAAACGGCGGGCTTCCGGTATCCGGTGCGACCGTCGTCGTCCGCGTGGGGCTCGACGACCTGACCGCCGGCACCGGATTCGCGACGGTCGACGGCCTCGATGGGCCGGTCAGCATCGCCTCCTGTCGTCGGATGGCGGCGGGTGGGGGCATCATCCCCGTCGTGCTCGGCGGTGGCGGCGAGATCCTCGATTGGGGGCGCGAGAAGCGGCTGTTCACCCGCGCCCAGAGACTCGCGCTCGTAGAACGCGACGGCGGTTGCGTGATGTGCGGGTTGCCCCCGCAACTCACCAGGGCGCATCACCTGCGCTGGTGGCAGCGGGATGCCGGACCGACCGATCTCGACAACGGAGTGCTGCTCTGCGGGAGCTGTCATCATCGCATCCACGACAACGAGTGGGAGATCAGGATCGAGGGACGGGGGTTCGCGGCGCGGGTGTGGCTCATTCCGCCGCCGCACGTCGACCCCGAGCGCATGCCGAGGCTCGGCGGCCGAGCCCGGTACGACATCGCGGCGTGAGTGCGCCGGCGTGGATTCGTGTTCTGGCCTGTGCGGACAGTCGTGTCTCGATGTTCAGACGTGCACGTCGGCGGGGGATGCCTCGCCCTCGTGGAAGCTGGGGGTCTTGCCGAACAGGCGGGCGATGCCGAGCACGATCCCGACGACGAGCAGCCCCAGGATGAGACCGGCGATCGCGGAGATGATGGTGTCCACGATCCAGACCACGACCGGACCGAGGCCATGGAGCGCGTCCTCGACGGCGTGCAGCACGTCGACCGGGAAATGCCACCCCACCTCGCCGAGGTTCACCAGCACGAGATGGCCGCCGACCCAGAGCATCGCGACCGTGCCGAGGATGCTGATGAAGCGGAACACCGCGGGCATCGACCGCACGATCCTGGTGCCGGTGTGCCGCACACGCTGCACCGGGTTCTTCGCCATCTTCAGGCCGATGTCGTCGATCTTCACGAGCAGCGCCACCGCGCCGTAGACGACACCCGTCATGAGGAGGGCGATCACAGCGAGGATCGCCAGCGTCGCCCAGACGTCGAGCCCCTTCTCGAGGCTCGCGAGCGAGATGAGCATGATCTCGGTCGAGAGGATCAGGTCGGTGCGCACCGCGCCGAGCACGAGCTTCCTCTCATCACGCGCACCCTCGTCGGCGTGACCGTGCTGCACGCCGAACCACTCGAGCACCTTCTCGGCGCCCTCGAAGCACAGGTAGGCCCCGCCCAGGATCAGCAGATACGGCAGCACCCACGGCGCGAACGCGGTCAGCAGCAGCGCTGCCGGGATGATGATCAGGAACTTGTTGGCCAGCGATCCGAGGGCGATCTTGCCGACGACGGGCAGCTCCCTGGCGGGCGTGAGGCCCTGCACGTACTGCGGCGTCACCGCGGCGTCGTCGATCACGACGCCGGCCGCCTTGGCCGACGCCTTCATCGCTGCGCTCAGGATGTCGTCGACGACGGCCAGAAGTCCAACGGACATGGGTGTTCCCCTCGTGAAGTGCCGGATGCTCACACTACCGACTTCGCGACGCCGCACTCCCGCTCGACGGCGACGCATCGCGCGTCTGCGAGAGTCGCATCGCACTCGGCCGGCAGCCGTAACCACGATGAAAAGCGGCGAGCAGACCGTTGTGGGTGAGCCCCACGGCTCGCGCGGCGTTCGCGACCGGATAGCCCCGGTGCAGAAGAGCGACCGCTGCCTCGAGGCGGACCGCCGTACGCCACGTCGTGTAGCTCGTTCCGAGCTCCGCCACGAACGCGCGGCGGATGCTCGTCGTGCTCGTGTGCAGCCGTCGGGCCCATCCGTCCAGAGTGCGGTCATCCGAGGGGTCGGCATGGAGGGCGGCACTGATCGCGACCGTGAGGGGGCCGTGCAGCTCGGCTCGAGCGAGTCGTGCGATCTCCGCCCGCATCCGCGTGCGCTCTGTGGCAGGACACCCGCTCCCGGCGGCGTCCGGATCTCCGCCCGCGGCCTCCACAGGCGTGCCAGCGGCGACCGGATCTCCGCCCGCGGCGACCGGAGTCCCTCCTTCGCGGACCGGGCGGTGGAACCCGCCCTTCCGCAACGCGGCGCACAGGATCGGGGAGGCGTCCGTGCGGGAGATCGAGGTCGCCAGCAGGCGGTTGCGCAGCTCTCCGGTCACGCTGACCGCACACGGCGTCGGCACCACGTCGGTCGGCGAACCCGTGCGGTGCACGAACGGCGCGAATCCCGGATGGAAGCGCGCGGAATGCGGGAATCCCGCGGGAATCCACACCCCCTGGCTCTGGTCGACCGCGAACCGCTCGCCGTCCACGTCGATCACGGCGCTGCCGCTCAACGCGACGATGAACTGATCGTCGTCGTGGCGATGCGTGCCGTGTCCCCATGGGCCGAATCCATCCTCCTCCGACCGCTCCTCTGTCTCGGCGTCGACATCCTCTCCCGCCTCGGAGCGCGGCTCTGGAGCGACGGATGGAAGTGGACGGAACATGGGACTCCTGGAACGCTGAGTGGGAAATAGTTAGGTTAGCCTAACCTCGGACTTCGCGTGAGGTCATGACCGCGGATGACGGGAGCAGGGCACGAGGTGAGTACGACCCAGACGGCGGATGCCTCTGAGCGGAAGGTCGCTGAGGAGATCGCCACGGACCCTCGTGCCGTCCTCGGCCCCGTGCGCTCGAGCACGCGACGACGGTTGCTCGGGCTCGTCGCGCTCCTCGTTCTCCTCGCGGTGGCCGCACTGCTCTCGCTCGCGATCGGGGCGCGTGACATCGCGCCCGACGTCGTCGTCCGCGCGCTGTCGGCCGCTCTCAGCGGCGCCCCGGACGGCGACTTCGAGGCGACGGTCGTGATCACCGAGCGACTGCCTCGGACCGTTCTCGGCCTCCTGGTCGGCGCCTGCCTCGGCGGGGCCGGTGTGCTCATGCAGGGACTGACCCGCAATCCGCTGGTCGACGGCGGCATCCTCGGCGTCGAGATGGGAGCGGCCTGCGCGGTCGTGGCGGGGATCGTGCTCATGGGGCTCGCCGGGGTCGGTGCGACGTTCTGGTTCGCCCTCGCCGGCGCCGGCATCGCCGCCGCACTCGTCTTCTCCATCTCGCGCCTCTCACGGGCGGCGTCCACCGCCATGAGCCTGGTGGTGGCGGGGGCGGCGACGGCTGCGATGCTCGCCGCCGTCATCAACCTCCTCATCGTGCGCGACAACACCTCATTCTCCCGCTACCGGTTCTGGTCGATCGGACAGCTCGCGGGACGCGGGGAGACCATCCCCGAACTCTGGCCCTTCGCTGTGACCGGGATCGTCCTCGCACTCCTGTGCGGCGCCACGTTGAACGCGCTCTCCCTGGGCGAGTCGACCGCCGCCGCTCTCGGCGTCCGCGTGCGCCGTGCCCAGCTGGGGGTCGCGTTCGTCGCGGTCCTGCTCTGCGCCGCGGCCGTCGCCGCCGCAGGACCCATCGGCTTCATCGGTCTGATCGGCGCACACCTCGGCCGGCTCATCGTGGGCGCCGATCAGCGGCTGCTCGTCCCCTTCGGAATGGTCTGCGGTGCCGCCGTGCTGCTGGCCGCCGACGTGGCCGGACGCATCACTCCGGGAAACGGGGAGATCGCGGTCGGCATCATGACCGCCGTGGTCGGAACGCCCGTCTTCGTCGTCCTGGCCCGCACCAGGAAGCTGGTCGAAGCATGAGCGGGGCGGGCGTCATGGGTCTCACCGCCGGGGCGCTCCCCGACCGGGACGTCACCTCCGAGGGAACCGTCGTCACGAGCCTGAGAGATGCTCGACGGCGGGCCCGGATTCGTCTGACCGCTGTCTTCGCGTCCCTTGTCGCCGTCGGACTGGCCGCCTTCTCGATCGAGATCCTGATCGGCGGGAGTGCAGAGCTCTCGCCCGACGCCGTCTTCGAGGCGCTCTTCGGCGAGGGGACCGTCGTCTCACGACTCGTGGTGTGGGAGTCCCGCCTTCCCCGCGCGCTCACCGCCGTGCTCGTCGGCGCGCTCTTCGGCATGGCGGGTGTCGTGTACCAGCGCCTCATCGGCAACGTGCTGGCGACCCCCGACATCATCGGCGTCTCCAGCGGAGCGAGCGCCGGGGCGGTCGCGGTCCTGGTGGGGCTGGGCGGAACGGGCATCGCGGTGCAGGGAGGCGCCATCGTCGGTGCCGTCTTCGCCGTGCTCGTGATCTTCGGTCTCAGCTGGAAACGCGAATCCTCCACCTATCGCCTGGTGCTCGTCGGCATCGGCGTGGGGGCGTGCTTCGCGGCCGTGACGAGCTACCTGCTCACCTTCGCCGACAGCATGACCTCGACGCGCGCGATGCGCTGGATGATCGGCTCGCTCGCCGGTACCCAGTGGTCCGACGTCGCGCTCCTGTTCGCCGCCCTCGCGCTCGGGGTCGTCGCCGTCGCGGTCATCGACCCCTCGCTCGACGCGATCCGGCTCGGTGATCCGCTCGCCAGGGGGCTGGGGACGCGCGTCGGCTTCATCCGCGTCGCCGCGCTTCTCCTGGGGGCATTGCTGGCGGCGCTCGCGACGAGCGTGGTCGGGCCGATCGCGTTCCTGGCGCTCGTCTCCGGACCCATCGCCGCACGCCTGGTCCGGCAGGGCGGTCCGTTCCCAGCGGCGCTCGTCGGCGCCGCACTGCTCCTGCTCGCCGACGTGGTGGCGCAGTCCGCGCCGTTCGTGAGCCCCGTTCCGACCGGTGTCGTGACCGGACTCATCGGCGCACCCGTGCTCATCTTCCTGCTCCTCACCCGGAAGGCGGACGCCTGATGACCGTACTCGACGAGACGCCCTCCGCTCCCTCGCACGCAGGTCGTGCGGAGGAGCCGATCCTCGCCGCACAGGGCGTTCGCGCCGGCTATGCCGCGAAGACGATCGTCAGCGACCTCGACCTCCTCGTCGCACGCGGCGGGATCACCGCACTGATCGGGCCGAACGCATCGGGCAAGTCGACGCTGCTCGGCGCCCTCTCCCGCCTCGTGCCCCTGCAGGCCGGATCGGTGCTCCTCGACGGCGCCGACATCCACGCGATGCCCACCCGCGAGGTCGCGCGGCGACTGGGAATCCTCCCGCAGAGCCCGGTGGCACCCGAGGGCATCACCGTCGCCGAGCTCGTGCGACGTGGCCGCCACCCGCACCGACGTTTCGCGAGCACCCGGGCCTCCGACGACCTGATCGTCGCCAGGGCGCTCCTGCGCACCGGGGTGGCCGACCTCGTCGACCGTCCGGTGGACACGCTGTCGGGCGGGCAGCGGCAGCGCGCGTGGATCGCGATGGCGCTCGCGCAGGAGACACCGCTCCTCCTGCTCGACGAGCCGACCAGTGCGCTCGACATCGCCCACCAGGTGGAGGTGCTCGATCTGCTGGTCGACCTCGTCGCCGAGGGGACGACCGTCGTCGTGGTGCTGCACGACCTCGCGCACGCCGCCCGTTACGCGTCGACCGTCGTCGCCCTGCGCGACGGCGCCATCGTCGCTTCCGGTCCACCCGCCGACGTCATCACCGCCGACCTCGTCGCGGAGGTGTTCGGGGTGCAGGCCCGCATCATCGCCGACCCCGACACCGGAGCACCGCTGGTGCTGCCACGGGGGCGACACGGGATGTGACCTGAAGCCTCTTTCGCCCTGAAGCCTCTCTCACCCGAAGCCTCGCCTACCCGAAGCCTCTTTCGCCCTGAAGCCTCTCTCACCCTCAAGAAAGTAGAGACACATGACCCGCTCCGTGCTCCGCCGTCTGACCGCGGCGGCCGCCGCCCTCGTCGTCAGCACTTCGCTGCTCGCCGGATGCGGCGCCTCCGCCGATACTCCGTCCTCATCGACCGGGTCCGCGGCCGGCTATCCGATGACGCTCACGAGCCCCTATGGAGAGACGACGCTCGAGGACAAGCCGGAGCGCGTCGCCGTGGTGTCCTCCGTCGATCTCGACATCGCCCTCGCTCTCGGTGTGGTCCCGGTGATCAGCCCGCAGTACGGCGACGCCGAGCTCGATCCCTGGGAGACCGACGCTCTGGAGGAGCTGGGCGAGACGACGCTGAAGACCTACGACTCCACCGACGGCGTCGATTACGAGGCGATCGCCGTGGCCGAACCCGACGTCATCCTCGCCACCAGCGGCTGGACCCTCGATGCCGACTACGAGCAGTTGTCGAAGATCGCCCCGATCGTCTCGTACACGGGAGAGGACGGACTGAGCGCGATGACCTGGGAGCAGCGCACCGAATCCGCTGCCGCCGCTCTGGGACGCAGCGACCAGGCGAAGGAGGTCATCGACGGTATCGCCGCCGACTTCGCCACCGCGGCGGCCGCGAACCCCGAGCTCGCCGGGACGACCTTCACCTACGCCGTCATCCACCCCGAGCAGATCACCTACATCTCGTACGAGGGCAGCGACGTCACGTTCTTCACCAAGCTCGGCCTCACCCTTCCGGAGCGCGCGTCCGACTTCGGCGCCACCTCCGCCGCGGTGAGCCGCGAGAACCTCGACCTGCTCGACGCCGACATCCTGCTCATGGGATATCCGTTCGGCGACGAGGGACTGCTGACCCGCTCCGACCTGGAGAAGGACGCGCTGTTCCGCCAGATCCCCGCGGTCGCCGCCGGACGCTACGCCGTGATCGACGACGCGTTCGCCTCGCCGCTCGCCTACCCGACACCGCTCACGGAGCCGTGGCTGCTGGAGCGGCTCGTCCCGGTGCTCGCCGATGCCGCGGCCGGCAACGGGGAGAAGTGACATGGGGCTTCCCCGTATCGCGACCTATGACGTTCCGGGTGTCGACGAGCACCCGGAAGGCCGTGTCGACTGGACGCTCGATCCGACCCGCAGCGCGATCCTCGTGCACGACATGCAGCAGTACTTCGTCGACGCCTTCGCGGACGCCGACGGCCCCGTCGGTCTGGCGATCGGCCACATCGCCCGTCTGCTCGACGCGGCGCGGACTGCCGGCGTGCCGGTGATCTACACCGCGCAGCCGGCCGGACAGGACCCCGTCGATCGCGGGCTCCTGTCCGAGTTCTGGGGTCCGGGTCTGCAGGACGAGGAGAGCGCCGCGATCGTCGACGAGCTGCGTCCGGTCGCGGGCGACACGATCCTCACGAAGTGGCGGTACAACGCGTTCATCCGGACGCCCCTGCGCGAGACCCTCGCGGCCCAGGAGCGGGATCAGCTCGTGATCGTCGGCGTCTACGCGCACATCGGATGCCTGCTCACCGCTGCCGACGCGTTCATGAACGACATCCGCCCGTTTCTCGTCGCCGACGCCGTCGCGGACTTCTCTCGCGAGGATCACCTCTTCGCGCTGGACTACGCGGCCAATCGGTGCGCGCGCGTGCTCGACACCGACACGGCTCTCGCCGCTCTCGCCCCGGGCGCTCCAGGAGCCGGAAGGTGAGCACGGTCGCACTGGTGACCGGGGCGGCGGGAGGCATCGGCGCCGCGGTGGTGGCCCGACTCCGCCGCGACGGACGGGCGGTCGTCGGATTGGACCGTGATCCGGGTGCGGACGTCATGATCGATGTCACCGACCGCGCCGCGATCGAGGGCGTCGTCGCCGAGATCGAGAAGACGCAGGCGGACATCGACGTGCTCGTCAACGCCGCAGGGATCCTGCGGACGGGATCCGCCCTGGAAGGAGACCCGGAGGATCTCACCGACATGCTCGCCGTGAACGTGCTCGGCGTGGCTACGGTATCCAGAGCAGTGGGGGCGCGGATGGCGAGGCGAGGACAGGGGTCGATCGTGACCGTCTCCTCGAACGCCGCCGCGACCGCACGAGCGGGCATGGTCGGCTATGGCGCCTCCAAGGCGGCCGTCGCGCAGTACACGATCGGATTGGGGCTCGAGCTCGCCGCAGACGGGGTGCGATGCAACGTCGTGGCTCCGGGGAGCACACGCACGGCCATGCTCGTCGCGGCCGGGCGACAGCGGGAGTCCGCGCCCCTCGCGGCGGCGACCGCAGCAGAGGGGATCCCCGGGAGCGATGATCGCACGGCGCAGGCCGTGGCGGCCGCGATCACCGGCGACGCCGCGCGCTTCCGGAACGGCATCCCGCTCGGACGCGTCGCCGACCCCGAGGACATCGCCGCCGCCGTGGCCTTCCTCGTGTCGGAGGACGCCCGCCACATCACGATGCAGACGCTGACCGTCGACGGCGGGGCGACGGCGTGCTGAGCGGGATCCCGGATGTCCCGGGATCCCGGACGAACCCGCAGGCAGTGTGAGGAGAGAGAACATGTACGGATCGGATGACGTCATCTTCCATGGTCGTCGGCGGTGGCACGGTACCGGCCGTCGCGCGGTGCTGGCGCGGGAGCAGGCGGTCGGACCCGGCCTCGCCGACGCGGTTCTCTCGATGCTGCGCCGGACGGAGGCGGAAGACGGCGTGCGTCGGATCGCTCTGGGCGCGATCCCGTTCGACCCCTCGCAGCCGGCGCACATCATCGTGCCGGAGCACGTGGTCGAGGTCTTCCCGGAGGTGGGGGAGACCGACGGATCCCCGGTGGGGCCGATCGTCGGCGCATCGTCCGAACCCGCCCAGAGGGCCGCTGCCGTCATCCCACCGGACGACCCCGGCTACCGGGTCGCGGTGGGAGCCGCGTTGCGCGCCATCGAGGCCGGCATCGTGACGAAGGTGGTCCTCGCCCGCACGATGCACCTCGAGGCCGGTGATCCGATCGACACCCCTGCGCTGTTCCGGGCCTTCGCCGGGCAGAACCCGGCCGCGTACGCGTATCACGTGCCGGACGACGAGGGCGGCGTGCTCGTCGGGGCCTCGCCCGAACTCATCGCCGCGGTCGAGGGCACGCGATTGCGCTCCCTCCCTCTGGCGGGGCCCGCCGCCCGCCACGACGATCCGCGCGCCGACGACGCCGCGCGCGCGGCGCTCACGTCTTCCGCGAAGGATCGGCACGAACACGCGGTTCTGGTCTCGGCCCTCGCCGAGCGTCTGCGCCCCTTCGCGCCGACGCTCGCCGTCCCCGCGGAACCGGTGATCGTCGAGACACCGCGTCTGTGGCACCTGGGCACGCCGATCGAGGGCGAGCTCCTCCCGGGGGCCACCGTGCTCGAGGTGGCCGCTGCCGTGCATCCGACCCCCGCCGTGTGTGGAACGCCGACGGCCGCCGCGCGCGACCTCATCCGCATCCTCGAACCGGAGGACCGCGGACTGTACGCCGGCCTCGTCGGGTGGATGGACTCGTCCGGCGATGGGGAGTGGGCGCTGGCGCTGCGGGGTATCCATGTCTCCGGAACGACCGCCCGCCTGCATGCCGGGGCCGGAATCGTCGCCGGGTCCGACCCGGTCGCGGAGCACCGCGAGACCGCAGCCAAGCTCGGCTCCGCCCTCCGTGCTCTCGCCGCCGTCACGCCGGTGCGTCGTCGCTCCCTGGCGGGTGTCGCATGAATCCCGTCGCCACGGATCCGCTGATCACAGATCCGCCGACCGTACAGCCGCTGACGGTGGAGGGCGTGGTGCCCTACCCTGCGGAGTTCGCGGCGCGGTACCGGCAGGCGGGGCACTGGATCGGCGCGACGTTCGACGAGCTGCTGCGCGAGGCCGTCGCCGCGGCGCCGAACAGCCTCGCGGTGGTGGACGGCGAACGCTCCTGGACCTACCGCGACCTCGATGCACGCGTCGGGCGGCTCGCCACGGTGCTGATCGCCGACCACGGTGTGCGCCGCGGAGACCGGGTGGTCGTGCAGCTTCCCAACATCGCCGAGTTCGTCGTCGTCGTGTTCGCCCTGTTCCGGGTCGGTGCGGTTCCCCTGTTCGCCCTGCCCGCACATCGCCGCTCGGAACTGCTGCACTT
Source organism: Microbacterium sp. UBA3486 (assembly GCF_002377845.1). Classification (NCBI taxonomy): domain Bacteria; kingdom Bacillati; phylum Actinomycetota; class Actinomycetes; order Micrococcales; family Microbacteriaceae; genus Microbacterium; species Microbacterium sp. UBA3486. The sequence goes on along the minus strand of NZ_DFQP01000115.1, from coordinate 6,479 downwards.
CTGCCGGGAGGCGGAAGCGGTCCTGATCGTGACAGCGGAACGGATCGGCGGATTCGACCACGCGGCGCTCGCCGCCGAGGTCGCAGGGCTCGTGCCGAGTGTGCGCGGGGTTCTGCTCGCGAGCGACGTCGACCCCGCATCGGAAGGGCGTCCCGAAGCCGAGACCGTTGCGGTCGCGCCCGGTGATCTCGCCTTCCTCCAGCTGTCCGGCGGCACGACCGGCACGCCCAAGCTCATCGCCCGCACGCACGACGACTACCTCTACTCGGTCCGCGAGAGCGCCCGCATCTGCAGGTTGCACGCGGGCAGCCGCATGCTCGTGGCGATGCCCGTCGCCCACAACTTCACGATGTCCTCGCCGGGCATCCTCGGCATCATCGCCGCGCGCGGTGCCATCGTGCTCACCACCGACCCCGGCCCCGATGCCGTGCTGGCGCTCATCGAACGTCACGGTGTGACCATCGTCCCCGCGGTGCCGCCGCTCATCCTCTCCTGGCTCAATGCGCCGCAGCGGCAGGAGCACGATCTGCGCAGCCTGGAGGTGGTGCAGGTCGGCGGGGCGAAGCTCAGCCGCAGTGTCGCCGAGCGGATCGAGCCCGCGTTCGGATGCCGCCTGCAGCAGGTCTTCGGCATGGCGGAGGGACTCGTGAACTACACCCGGTTGGACGACGACATCGAGACCGTGCTCTCGACCCAGGGCCTGCGCATCAGCGCCGACGACGAGGTGCGGGTCGTGGACGAGACGGACCGGCCGGTGCCGCCGGGCACGCCGGGGGCGCTCCTGACGCGCGGCCCGTACACGATCCGCGGCTACTTCCGGGCGCCGGAGCACGATGCGCGATCCTTCACCGCCGATGGCTTCTACCGCACCGGCGACATCGTGGTCGAGCGGGAGGACGGGTACCTCACGGTCGTCGGCCGATCGAAGGACCAGATCAATCGCGGCGGCGAGAAGATCGCGCCGGAGGAGATCGAGAACGCCCTCCTCACGCATCCCGACGTGCACGACGCGTCCGTCGTCGGCATCTCCGACGAGGCGATGGGGGAGAGGGTCCACGCGTCCGTCGTGCGGCGTGCGCGACCGGACGGCACCCCGATCCCGCTGCGCCCGGTCGATCTGCGTCGGCACCTCGCGGCGGTGGGGCTCGCGGTGTACAAGGTCCCCGACGTGATCGCCCTCGTCGATGAGCTCCCGGCCACCGGCGTCGGCAAGGTCGACCGTCGAGGGGTCGCCGCGCAGGAGAGGAACCATTCGTGAACGCCGCGATGACGGAGGGCGCCGAGAACATCCCCGAGACGGTGGATGTCGTCGGCATCGGATTCGGTCCGGCGAACCTGGCGATCGCGATCGCGCTCCGGGAGCACGCGCAGGAGGGCAGGCCGCTCGACGCGGTGTTCTTCGAGGCGCAGGAGGAGCCGACCTGGCATCCGGGAATGCTCCTCGAAGACGCGAGCATGCAGATCTCCTTCCTGAAGGACCTGGTCACGTTCCGCAATCCGGTCTCGCCCTACTCGTTCGTCGCCTTCCTACACGAGCGGCAGCGTCTGGTCGACTTCACGAACCGCGGGTGCGCCGAGCCCCTGAGGATCGAGTTCGCCGCGTACCTGCGCTGGGTGGCGGAAGCCTTCTCCGATGTCGTCCGCTACGGATCCCGCGTCGAGCGCGTGACACCGATCCGGATCGACGGCGAGGTCGAGGCCTTCGACGTGCTCGTGACCTCGGCCGACGGCGTGCACACCGTCCGCGCCCGCAGCGTCATCGTCGCCGCGGGACTCCGGCCGCGGTTCCCGGCAGGCATCCTCCCCGGACGACGGGTATGGCACTCGGCGGACCACGTGCACCGGGTGGGGGAGCTGCGCGCTCCGCGACGGCTCGCCGTCATCGGAACGGGGCAGAGCGCGATGGAAGTCGCGCTCGACCTGTCCGACCGGTTCCCCGAGGCCGCCGTGCACCTCGTCTCCTCGCAGTTCGGCGTCGCGCCGAGCGACCAGGGGCCGCTGGTGAACCGGATCTTCGACCCGGACTCGGTCGACCTGCTCTTCGATGCCCCGGACGCTGTGCGCACCCGTCTCGATGCCCTGCACCGGAACGCCAACAACGGCGTCGCCAGCACCGCGGTGATCCGCGCGTTCTTCGACCGGATGTACGGCGATGCGTGGCTCGGCCGGGAGCGTCTGGTGCTGCATCGAGTCAGTCGACTCGTCGCCCTGCAGGAGGAGCCGTCGGGAGTGCAGGCGACGATCCACTCAGAACTCGACGGCTCCCGAACTCTGCTCGACGTCGATGCGGTGGTGTTCGGCACCGGCTACCGCCCCTTCGACACCGCAGAGCTGCTGCAGGACGACGCCGGTCTCCTCCGTCGCGATGACGCGGGCCGCCCTGTCCTCCGCCGCGATCACTCGGCCGCCCTCACCGAACCCGGCACGGCGCGCCTGGTGCTCGTGGGTCAGGGCGAGCACCAGCACGGTCTGACCTCGACGCTCCTGTCGACGACGGCCGTGCGCGCGGGGGAGATCGCGGATGCCCTGGTGGCCGCCGTCGGACGGAACCGCCACCCCCACGACACGTCGGCGGGAGAGACCGCCGACGACAGGAAAGGAACACATGTCGCCGTCTGAAGCCCTCGAGCGCGCCCGCGCGCTCGCCGCCGCCGTCGTCCCGGACGATCTCACCGACGTCGCGGGAGACGAGGACCTCCGTGACTACGGGCTCGACTCGGTCCGCGTGATCGGACTCCTCACCGCCGTGCGCGACGCCGGCGGCGCGATCGAGTACGCCGACGTCGTCGGCGGAACGACCCTCGACATCCTCGCCGCGGCACTCGCCTCGGCACACCCCGCACACCCCGCACACCCCGCACACCAGGAAGGCGAATGATGAGCACCAACCCTTTCGACGACGAAGACGGAGTCTTCCTCGCACTCGTCAACGACGAGGAGCAGTACTCCCTGTGGCCCGAGTTCGCCGAGGTCCCCTCCGGCTGGCGGATCGTCTTCGGCCCGGCCGATCGGTCGGCCACCCTCGAGTTCATCGAGACCACGTGGACCGACCTGCGACCGCGCTCGCTGCGTGAGGCGATGGCAGCGGAGACGGCACGATGACCGCGATCGCACCTGCCCCGGTCGAGTACGTCGACTTCCCGGTGCGGATCCGCGAGGTCGAGGTCGTGCGCACGACCCGCCTGTCCGACACGATGATCCGGCTCACGTTCGGCGGCGAGGGAGCGGCGGGGTTCGAGAGCGCGATCTTCGACGAGCACGTGAAGCTCATCTTCCCCGAGCCCGACACGGGGGAGCTGCGACTGCCCCTGCCCGACGGCGACGACCTCATCTGGCCCCGACCGATCCCCACGAGCCGCGAGTACACGGTGCGTGCCCACCGACCGGACGCACGGGAGATCGACATCGACTTCGTCGTGCACGCGAGCGGACTCGCCTCGGACTGGGCGCGAGACGCGCAGCCGGGAGACAGGGTGCACATCGCCGGCCCTCCCGGGGGATACCGGGTGAGCGATGACTACGACTTCTACGTGCTCGTCGCCGACGAGACGGCACTGCCCGCCGTCGCCCGCTGGCTGGAGGAGAGCCCGCGCTCCCGATCGGGTGCGGTCGTCGTCGAGGTCGAGGGGCCGAGGTCGGAGCAGCCGCTCGATGCACCGGACGGCGTCTCGGTGACCTGGCTGCACGGGGGCGGTGCCGCGACCGACAACCTGATCCGCGGTGCGCTCGCCGTGGAGATCCCCGAGGGTTCGCGGGTCTTCGTCTGGCTCGCGGGAGAGGCCGGGGCCATCAAGCCCCTCCGACGCTGGGTGCGTGACGAGCTGGGCCTCACCAAGCACCATTCGTCGATCACCGGCTATTGGAAGCGCGGCATCGCCGATACGCACGAGCACCTCGACGAGGACGACGAGGACGACACCGAGGACGACGAGGACTGACCTCCGTCCCGCACGCCCGACCCCGTCCGGGGACCGCCCATGACAAGGACGCCCCGAGGAAGAGAAGACCGCGATGATCACGACCTCCCCTGTTTCCCCGTTCGACGGCGACAGCGACAGCGACGACGACGGCGACGTGCTGAGTGCCGCCGCACGCAGCATCGTCGACGCACAGCTCCTGGATCCGGACTCCGACGTGTTCGTGGTCGCCGATCGGGTGGACATCGTCGGTGACGTGTCGACGGCGCTGCTGGCGGAGGCGATCCGCGCCGCCATCGCGGAGACGGACGCGCTGAGGGACCGGATCGTGCGCGATGCGGAGGGGCACCCCCGTCGGGTGCAGGTCGATGCCCCGGTGCGGATCGACGTGCACGACGTCTCGGACCGCCCCGACCCGACGGCCGCAGCGGACGAGCTGTTCGCCCAGGAGCTGGCACGCGGACACGGGGGACTGGACGCGGAGTCGATGACCGGGCAGGTGGTGGTGCGAACCGCTGCGGATCACGTGGTGTGGCTCATCCGTTCGCACCACGCCCTTCTCGACGGCTACTCGATATCTCTCGTGGCGCACCGGGTGGCCGAGCGCTATCGGGTGCTCGTGGGAGCCGGGGGCCTGGGACCCGACTTCGGCCGGGCCGCGTCGCTGCGCGCCGAGGAGCGGGCGTACGCGGAGTCGGCCGCTGCGGAGGCCGATCGGGCATCCGTGCGTACGCTGCTCGACGAGGCGGGTGTCGCGGATGCCGCGGACGTCCCGACGGTGTCGGGAATCTCCGCACCGGGAGTGCGTCGGGCCCACGCGGTCGAGGTGCCCCTTCCCGCGGAGACCGCGGATGCCCTCGCTGCCGTCGTGGCCACGGACCGCCGCCTCACCTGGGCGGACGTGAACGTCGCCGCCTTCGCCGCCTTCGCCGGGAGAGCAGCAGGCGTCCGCCGTCTCGTGCTCGGTGTGCCCTTCGCGGCGCGAGCGACGACCGGTGCGGCGCGGACCCCGTCGATGTCCGTGACCGTCCTCCCCCTTCCGGTGCGGGTCGACCCCGCAGACACCCTCTGCACCGTCGCCCTGCGCGTATGCCGTGACCTCGGCGTGCTCCGGCGCGCCCAGCGGATCCGCGGAGAGGCGCTCGCACAGGAGCGCGGCATCCCATCGCTGCTCCGGGGGCCCGGGGTGAACATCAAGCCCTACACCCCGATGCTCGATTTCGCAGGTGCCGAGGGCACGATCGCCACCGTGGCCGCAGGCCCCGTCGATGACATCGACCTCACGATCACGCCGACGGTGGATGGCGGAGTGCGTCTCCGACTCGAGGTGAACCCCGATGTGCACTCCGCGGCGGACGCGGACGCGATCGCGAGAAGATACGCCGGCTTCCTCTCCCGGATCGCCGCCGAACCCGCGCAGCCGCTCGGTCGGTCGGCCGCGCTCGCCATCGGTGACGGCGGCGCCTCCGGCTCCGAGCCCCTGCCGGAGGGCGGATATCCGATCGTCGACATCTCGGCGGCGCTCGCCCGTGCGGTCGCGGCCGCTCCGGAGGCGATCGCGATCCGCGCATCCGACGACGAGGTGACCTTCGCCCACCTGCACGCGCGGGTGCGATCGCTCGCGGCGGTGCTCGTCTCGCGGGGCATCGGCAGCGACGACGTCGTGGCCCTCGCGATGCCGCGCGGTATCGACCTGATCGTCGCGATCTTCGCGGTGCTCGAGGCCGGCGGAGCCGTCGCGCCGATCGATCTCGCCTACCCGGAGGAGCGGATCGCCTTCGTGCTCCGGCATGCGGATCCACGGCTCGTGGTCACGATCGAAGGATCGCCGGCCGCCGCGCATCCGCGTGCGCTCGTGCTCGACGGGGACGGGACGGCCGGTCTGCCCGCGGCGTCGGAGGACACGGTGTTCCCGTCGCCCGCGCCCGACGCGCTCGCCTCGGTGATCTACACCTCGGGATCGACCGG
>NZ_DFQP01000115.1:0-502 GCF_002377845.1 Microbacterium sp. UBA3486 | reverse complement strand
TCGACCGGCACGCCGAAGGGCGTCGGTGTCAGCCGCGGGTCGCTCTCCTTCTTCCTCGCGCACCATGCCGAGACCCTCTTCCGGCCGGTCGCGGCGCGGGCCGGGCGGCGGCTCCGGGCGGCGCACACGGCATCCTTCGCCTTCGACTCCTCGTGGGAGCAGCTGCTGTGGCTCCTGCTCGGCCACGAGCTCATCGTGTTCGACGAGGACGACCGTCGTGACGCGCGCGAGATCGTCGAGGCCGTGGATCGCCTGAACATCGACACCCTCGATGTGACTCCGACGTTCGCCTCCGCCCTCGTGGATGCCGGTCTGCTGGAGACCGCGCACACGCCGGCGCTCCTGCTCATCGGCGGAGAGGCCGCATCGACCGAGCTGTGGCGACGACTGGCCGCCGCACCCCTCGCCGCCTACAACTTCTACGGCCCGACCGAGGCCACGGTCGACGCGCTCGGCGCCGTCGTGGAAGGCCTCGAGCCGCGCATCGGCCGGGCGCTCGCGG
>NZ_DFQP01000013.1:0-8783 GCF_002377845.1 Microbacterium sp. UBA3486 | reverse complement strand
GCACGTAGTCGGCTGTCCAGGGTCCGATTCCCGGCATCGCGAGCAGAGCAGCGCGCTGCTCGACGCCGTCGTCTCCGACCGTGAGCCGGAGGGAGCCGTCGGCGAGGGCGGCGGCAGCACCGGTGATCGCGCGGATGCGGGCGGCCGGGCCGCGCAGCACCTCGGCGCCCTGCGCGGCGATGGCCGACATCGTCGGGAACAGCAATCCGTTCTCGGTGCGCTCCCCCAACGCCTCGGCGAGTGCTGTGAGCGCGGTCCGGGCGGCGACCACGGTGATCTGTTGCCCCACCATGGCGCGGATGAGCATCTCGTGCGGATCAGCCGACCCCGGCACCCGGATCCCGGGGGTGCGCGCAACGAGCGGGGCGAGTTCGGTGTGCGCGGAGAGCGCCTCGTCGATCGCCTGCGGATCGGCATCGAGGTCGAAGATGCGCCGCACGATCGACACGAGCGGGGCCAGGTCTCCCAGCCGCGCGACCCGGGCGCGCAGGTGCAGACGAGCCGCATCGTCCTGACGCACGTCGAACCAGGCGGGTCCTCCCGACATCCGCAGATGCCGGGAGAACGACGTCGACGTCGTCTCCTCGATACCGGGAACGGCGCGTGCCGCCATCCAGGTGAAGATGCCGCTCGCGTCGAGCGGGCCGCGGTAGGGCAGCACGAGGTCGATCGACCCGGGAGCCGCGGACGCCGGAAGCCTTCGTCGGGCCCTGAGCTCGCCCGGGGTGAGTCCGAACACCTCGCGGATCGTGTCGTTGCATTGTCGGATGCTCGCGAATCCGGCGGAGAAGGCGACGTCGGAGATCGGCATGTCGGTGCCGACGAGGAGCATGCGCGCGGTGTGCGCCCTGTGTGCTCGCGCCAGTGCGAGCGGCCCGGCGCCGAGTTCGGTGGTCAGCAGCCGCGTGAGGTGCCGGCTGGAGTATCCCAGGCGCGCAGCCAGCCCGGGAACGCCCTCGCGCTCCACCACGCCATCCGAGATCAGGCGCATCGCCCGCGCGGCGGTGTCACCGCGGATGTCCCACGCGGGAGAACCGGGCGCCGCCTCGGGCAGGCATCGCTTGCACGCCCGATACCCGGCCTCGTGAGCCGCGGCGCTCGTCGGATAGAAGGTGACGTTCTGCGGCTTGGGCGTGCGGGCGGGGCAGCTCGGACGACAGTAGATCCCGGTCGAGCGGACGGCGGTCACGAACTGCCCGTCGAAGCGGGTGTCGCGCGCGCTGATCGCGCGGTAGCGCTCGTCGAAGTCGGTCACGGGGAAGCTCATGCCTCCACTCTGTCACGCTCCCTCGACGCCGACTGGCGGAAATCGGACACGGCTGTCGAGTCGGGAACGCCGAGACCCACCCGCCTCGTCCACCCCCACGTCGCCGGAGCGGCGCGTGCGGGTCTCGACGTGGAGAGTGGGTCTCGAGGTGCGAGCGCGGAGAGCACTCAGTGGAAGAAGTGGCGCTCCCCCGTGAAGAACATCGTGACGCCGGCCTTGCGAGCCGCGTCGACGACCTCCTCATCACGCACCGAACCGCCCGGCTGCACGATCGCCGTGACTCCGGCGTCGATCAGGACCTGGGCGCCGTCCGCGAAGGGGAAGAACGCGTCGGAGGACGCGACCGATCCCGCGGCGCGGTCGCCTGCGCGCTCGACCGCCAGGCGGCACGAGTCGACACGGTTGACCTGGCCCATGCCGACGCCGACCGTGGCGTTGTCCTTCGCGAGCACGATCGCGTTCGACTTGACCGCGCGGCACGCCTTCCACGCGAAGATGAGGTTCTCCATCTCCTCGTCGCTCGGACGCTCGCCGGAGACGAGCTCCCAGTTCTTCGCGACGGAGACGATGTCGTCGGGGAAGCGGTCGGCGTCCTGCAGCAGCAGTCCGCCGGAGACGAGACGCACATCCATGCGCTCCTGCTGCCAGTCCTCGGGCAGCTGCAGCAGACGCAGGTTCTTCTTCGCCTTGAACACCTCGAGCGCGGCCGGCTCGAACGACGGCGCGACGATGACCTCGGTGAAGATGTCCTTGAGGTTCTCGGCCATCTTGAGGGTGACCGTGCCGTTGGCCGCGATCACCCCGCCGTATGCGGAGACCGGGTCGCACTCGTGCGCGCGCAGGTGGGCGCTGGCGATGGGGTCGAGGGCGTTCGGCGCGGTGGTCGCGATGCCGCACGGGTTGGCGTGCTTGATGATCGCGACCGCCGGCTTGACCATGTCGTACGCGGCACGCAGCGCGGCGTCGGCGTCGACGTAGTTGTTGTACGACATCTCCTTGCCCTGCAGCTGCGTCGCCTGGGCGATGCCGTGGCCGCCGGCACGGGTGTAGATCGCGCCGCGCTGGTGCGAGTTCTCGCCGTAGCGGAGCGTGGCAAGGCGCTCGGCCTGGATCGTCAGGTGGGTCGGGAGGTCGCCGTCATCCTGCAGCGTCCCCTCGGCGAACCACGACGCGACCGCCGTGTCGTAGGCCGCCGTGTGCGCGAAGGCGCGGGCGGCCAGTTCGCGGCGCTGCGACACCGATGTGCCGCCGTCGGCGAGGGCCGAGATGATGCCGGGGTACGACTGCGGTGAGACCACGATCGCCACGTTGGCATGATTCTTCGCGGCGGCACGCACCATCGCGGGCCCGCCGATGTCGATCTGCTCGACGACATCGTCGCCGACGGCGCCCGAGGCGACGGTCTCGACGAACGGGTAGAGATTCACGACGACGAGCTCGAACGGGGTGATGTCGAGTTCGGCGAGCTGGCGCTCGTGATCCTCGAGGCGCAGATCGGCGAGCAGACCGCCGTGGATCTTCGGGTGCAGCGTCTTGACGCGACCGTCGAGCATCTCGGCGACCCCCGTGACGGAGGCGACGTCGGTGACGGGGAAACCCGCATCGCGGATGGTCGATGCCGTCGAGCCGGTCGAGACGATCTCGACGCCCGCGTCGGCGAGAGCCTCGGCGAGGACCAGGAGATCGGTCTTGTCGCTCACCGAGACGAGAGCGCGCCGGATCGGCACGGTGTCGCGATCGCGGTAGAGCGTGGGGTCGTGGCGGGGGCCGGCCATGATGGGCTCCTTCGTGCGGGGGGGGGCGTCGGGGGGAGGGGGTCAGGAAGAGGGGTCGAGGACGAGCGCGCCGGTGGCGATCCCGCGGACGACGTCGATGAGGAGTCGACGTTCGACGGGCTTGATCCGTTCGTGCAGACTGTGCTCGGTGTCGCCCTCGAGGATCGCGACACGTTCCTGCGCCAGGATCGGCCCGGTGTCGACACCGTCGTCGACCACGATCACGCTGGCACCGGTCTCGGCCGCGCCGGAGGCGAGGGCGTCACGGACGCCGTGTGCCCCGGGGAACTCGGGAAGGTACGCGGGGTGGGTGTTGATGAGGCGTGGCGAGTACTGCGCGACGAGCGACGGAGGAAGCAGACGCATGAGGCCGCTGAGCACCACGAGATCGGGGGCCCAGACGGCGAGCTGGCGGGCGACCTCCTCCCCCCAGGCTTCGCGGCTCTCGTGCTCATGCCAGGGCACGGTGAAGCTGGGGATGCCGAACTCCTCGGCGTGGGCGAGTCCGTCCGCCTCACGGTCAGCACCGACGACGATCACCCTGGCGGGGAAATCGGGGTGACGAGCGGCCTCGAGGAGGGCGCGAAGATTCGAGCCGGTGCCCGAGATGAGAACGGCGACCGTGAGCACGCGCCCAGTCTACCGGGGCGCGAAGCCCTCTTCCGCCCGGCTTCCGCTCACGGGCGGTGGACGTCAATCGCGCTCGTGACGCGGCGGGGCGAAGCCGCGGACATCGTCCAGGGGCGCCGTGTCGTCGAACGTCGGCGTCTCGGAGAAGGGGATACCGGGCGCTGTCCGCGCCGATGCGATGCTCGGGTCGAACTCGGTCATCTCGGCGATCCAGCGGTCCGTACGCTCCTCGGCCAACTCATCGCGGTGACGCGGTGACAGCAGCAGGATCGCGGCGCCGACGAGCACCTCCAGCCCGAGGGCCAGCATGAACGGAAGAGCCGCGGGACCGACATCGGCGAGCTTTCCCGGACCCATCGAGCCGTTCGCGAGCACCGCGGCGAGGCCCGCGACCCCTGCGCTGACGACGGCGATCCCCACCGCGATCGCCGCCCGCTGCATCGTCCCCAACGGCGTGCCCTCCCAGACGAGGCGCGAACGCACCGCCCAGCCGGCGAAAGCACCGGCGGCGATCGGGACGAGCACCACGATCAGCATCCACATCGAGCTGTTCTCGGGCAGCAGCCCGAACACCGGGATGCCCGGAACGACTCCCAACTGCGTACCGGCGGGCGAGACCGCGGTTCCGACGCCGACGGCGAAGCCGGGGCCGGCGAGCCAGGACGCCGCCCACACGATCAGGGTCGGGAGATACACGAGCTGCGCCAGCGTCATCACGGTCGCGCCGAGCGCATCGACGCGGGCAGCCTGGAACAGCGCCACGACCTCGCCACCGCGGAACAGCGTGATGACGGCGAGGGCCAGAGCGGCCGCTCCGATCACGCCGACCAGGGTGAAGGCCGTGCCGCGCACGATCGCGACGGGGACGGGCGCCCAATCCTCGCGGGCGTCGATGCGGTCGTGCAGACGGTCGAGGACTCCGCCATCCCCCTCTTCCCATGCGACCCGGACAGCCCCGCACACCGCGCCGACGAGGTAGACGGCGGTGGGGAGCCCGATCGCGAGGGCCAGGGGGGTCTGCACGGCATCCAGTCGCGCGGTCAAAGCGACGCCGGTGGAGATGGCGGCAAACACCACCGTTCCGGACACTGAGCCGAGCAGCCACGTTCCGGCTGCCGCGGCCCTGGCACCCGAGCGGGCGGCGAAAAGCAGGGTGAAGAGCAGGAACGCCAGTGGAGTGATCGAGACCGCGAACGAGGCCGCCTGCGGGGGGATCGCGAGAGCGACCAGCAGCTCGTCCGGGATCGTGACCTCGAGGGGCACGCCGTGGCCGAACTCCCAGAGCGTGCCGGTGAGCGGCCAGAGCGCGCCCCAGTCGGCCGTGACCCCGAAGGCGAGCGTCCACAGCAGCGTCAGCGGCGCGAGCAGCACGACGAGACCGACGGCCGCAGCGATGGCGGCGTCGAAGGCGGCGAGGAGCGCGACGAGGAGGCGTTGCATAGCGTTTCGAGACTACGACGAGTTGCCGACGAAGCCCTGGGGGCGCGCGTGGGGTCGGCGACACGATAGCGTTTCTCCGGAGGTTTCCCGATGACAACTGCCCCGCCCGCCCCGGCATCCACCGAACCCAAGAACTCCCTGGACCGCTTCTTCGAGATCAGCAAGCGCGGATCCACGATCGGCACCGAGATCCGAGGGGGTCTGGTGACATTCGTCACGATGGCCTACATCGTGATCCTGAACCCGATCATCCTCTCCGGCAAGCCCGATGTCGCCGGAGACATGCTCAGCTTCAACGCCGTGGGCGCCGCCACCGCGCTGACCGCCGGTGTGATGACGATCCTGTTCGGACTGGTCACGCGCCTCCCGTTCGGTTTCGCCGCCGGCCTCGGCATCAACGCCTTCGTCGCGTTCTCGGTCGTCGGCCAGGTGACCTGGCCCGAGGCCATGGCGCTGGTGATGATCAACGGTGTCGTCATCGTGCTGCTCGCCGCCACCGGGCTGCGGAAGGCGATCTTCGACGCGGTGCCGTTCCAGCTGAAGATCGCGATCACGGTCGGTATCGGCCTCTTTATCGCGTTCATCGGCTTCGTCAACTCCGGCTTCGTCACGGCGACCGGCGCCTCGTCTCCTCCGGTCGGCCTCGGCGTGAACGGATCGGTCGCGACCGTTCCGACCCTGCTGTTCGTCATCACCCTCCTCCTCACCGGCATCCTCGTCGCCCTCAAGATCAAGGGCGGCATGCTGATCGGACTCATCGGCGGCACCGTGCTCGCAGTCATCGTCGAGGCGATCTGGCACATCGGGGCCCGCGGCTTCGATGACGAGGGCAACGTGGTCAACCCGGGAGGCTGGGGCCTGACGGTTCCCGCGCTCGACGGCTCCCCCGTGGGTGTGCCCGACCTCAGCCTGATCGGCGCCGTCGACTTCAGCTTCGACCTGAGCAAGGTCAGCCTCGTCGCGATAGTGATGATCGTCTTCACGCTGCTCTTCACGAACTTCTTCGACGCCATGGGCACCATGACGGGCCTCGCGAAGGAGGCGAACCTCGCCGACGACAACGGCGACTTCCCCCGCATCAAGTCGGCGCTGGTCGTCGAGGGTGTCGGCGCGATCGCCGGTGGCGCGACCTCCTCGTCTTCGAGCACGGTCTTCATCGAGTCGGGCGCCGGTATCGGCGAGGGTGCGCGCACCGGACTCGCGAACGTGGTCACCGGCGTCGTGTTCCTGATCGCGATGTTCCTGACTCCGCTGACGTCGATCGTCCCGACCGAGATCGCCGCTGCCGCGCTGATCATCGTCGGTGCGATGATGATGGCGCAGATCCGCTACATCGACTTCAGCGATTTCCGCGTGCTGCTGCCGGTGTTCCTCACTGTCTCGGTCATGCCGCTGACCTACTCGATCGCGAACGGCATCGGCGCGGGCTTCGTCAGCTGGGTGCTCATCCACGCGTTCTCCGGCAAGGCCAAGTCCATCAGCCCGCTGCTGTGGGTCGTGGGCGCCGGCTTCTTGATCTTCTTCGCCCGAGGTCCGATCGAAGCGCTCTTCGGCGTCGGGATCTGACGCCGATCCGAGATCACGAAAGAGGGGCGGGTGCTGCGGCATCCGCCCCTCTTCGCATGCTCAGCCCGCGTAGGCGGCAGCGAACTCCGGCGACGGCTCGATCGGCTCGATCACGTCGATCAGCACACCGCCGGGCGCCTCGACGATGAAGTGGCGCTGACCGAAGGCTTCGTCGCGGAGCGGCAGCCGTTCCGGCAGACCCCGCTCCCCCACCAGGCGCGCATGCTCGGCAGCGGCATCCGGCACCTCGACGTTGAGCAGCAGCCCGCGCACGGGCTCACGAAACCCCTCGGGGATGGTCTCGTGCGAACGGTCGAGGATCGCGAGCTCACCGCCATCGAAGCGCAGGCTCACGTACCAGTCGGCCTCGAACACCACCTCGAAGCCGAACTCCTCTCGATAGAACCGCGCACTCGCTGCGACGTCTTCGACCATCAGCACCGGGTAGAAGCTCGTGATCCGCATTGCCTCTCCTTTACATACAGCGTGTTTGTATTCTGCGTGACTAGGATACATACAACCTGTACGTAAGGAAAGAGTCATGCCCCGAGCATCCGCGGCCGACGCCGCCGAGACCGCGCGACGAATTCTCGAGACCGCCACGACCCATTTCGCCGCGCACGGGTACGCCACCGCATCCGTGGACGAGATCGCCCGCCTTGCCGGAGTCACACGAGGTGCGGTCTACCACCACTACACGTCGAAGCCGCTGCTCTTCCGCGACGTCGCGGCTGCCCAGCAGCAGTCCGTTGCCGACGCGATCCGCGACGCCACGGAAGACAGTGCTCCGGATGCCGCTCTCCGCGACGGCAGTCACGCGTTCCTCGACGCGATCACCCGGGGAGCGGCGTCGCGCGTGCTGCTCGTCGACGGTCCCGCCGTGCTCGGCGGGGAGCAGTGGCGCCGACTCGACGCGGATGGACCGGAGCAGGAGCTGCGCACGGGCCTACGCGAAGCCGGCGTCTCCCCCGCGCTCGTGGATCCGCTCACCGCCGCACTCTCCGGAGCGATGAACGAGCTCGCCCTGTGGCTCGCCGCGCACCCCGATGACGCCGACGCGCGGTCGGAAGCGCACGTGGCACTCGAGCGCATCCTGGATGCCGTGGTCCCGCCCGGCTGAGTGAGATACGGCGCGCCGACGGCGCAGCGCACCGACCGGCGTCGAGGGTGGAGTCCCGACCCCGAGGAGATCCCGTGCATCACCGACACCGCGACGACCACCCGTTCGACCTGAGACGGGACGTCGACCGGCGCCTCCTCGAGTACCGGGAGCTCATTCTGGCCAGCCTCGAAGGCCTCACCGAAGAGGAGGCGCGGTCCGCGCCGATCCCCGGCGCTCCGAGTCCGCTGGGAGTCGTGCGTCACACGGCGTACGTGGAGGGCGTCTGGTTCGACGAGAGGATCACCGGGCGCCCCCGGGCCGAGATCGGCCTGCCGGTGGCCACCGCCAACTCCTGGAAAGTGCGGCGCACCGACGATATCGCCTCCGTCACGGCAGAGTGTCGACGCATCAGCGCCCTCGCTGACAGCAATCTGACCGATCGCGGGCTCGACGACGAAGTCGGCGAGAACCGGCGCAGCCTGCTCGCGATCTACGTCCACGTGTTGAGTGAGCTGGGCTGGAACACCGGACAGCTCGACATCCTGAGGGCAGCGATCCTCGCTGGGCGCCGCCGAGCCGCCAGGCCGACCGAACAGGCATGAAAGAAGGCCCCGGAGTGGAGTCCGGGGCCTTCAGATCAAGCGTAGCTCAGATCAGAGCGCTTCGATGATCGCGCGCATCAGGTCTGCCGTCTCGGACGGCGTCTTGCCGACCTTGACGCCGGCGGCCTCGAGGGCCTCCTTCTTCGCCTGAGCGGTGCCGGCCGAACCGGAGACGATCGCACCGGCGTGACCCATGGTCTTGCCCTCGGGAGCCGTGAAGCCCGCGACGTAGCCGACGACCGGCTTCGTGACGTTCGCCTTGATGTAGTCGGCGGCACGCTCCTCGGCGTCGCCACCGATCTCACCGATCATCACGATCGCCTTGGTCTCGGGGTCGGCCTCGAACGCCGCGAGCGCGTCGATGTGCGTGGTGCCGATGACCGGGTCGCCGCCGATGCCGA
>NZ_DFQP01000038.1:0-4567 GCF_002377845.1 Microbacterium sp. UBA3486 | reverse complement strand
CGCCAGCCGCGCTCCCGGTCGTCACCCGTGCCCGATCCCGTCGGCCATCCGAGGAACGCGACGCTGCTGCCGCGGGTCAGCGCGTGCTCGGTCGCGGCGCGCGTTCCCGCGGCGCCGTCGACATCGACCCAGAGGTGGCGCGGGTCGGCGATGTCGTCCTCCCCCCACGGCCGACCGAACGAGATGAAGGGCAGCCCGTCCTGATCGAGGCTGCGCACGCGCGGATCGTCGCGCGAGGTGCCGGTGATGATCGCAGCGTCGATCTCCGACCCCTCCCAGAGCTCCGACAGTCTCTGGATCTCTTCTTCCCGCGTGCGTGCGGCATAGACGAGCATCCGCATCCCCCGCTCACTCGCGCGCTCGGTGATCGCGTGCACGAAGCGGTCGAGGACGACGCCGGAGATCCCGCCGAGGTACGGATCGAGGCGGATGCCGATCGTCGAGCTCCGCCGCAACCGCAGCTGTCGCGCGGCCGCGTGACGTCGATAGCCGAGCTCGTGGATCGCCGCGATGACACGCTCTCTGGTCGCCGGGCGGACGATGTCCGGAGTGTTGAGCACGTTCGAGACCGTCTGCCGGGAGACGCCCGCGCGCTCGGCGACGTCTTCGACGGTCGGCGCCTTCGCCATCGCACCTCCTCGTTCACGCCCGGGTTGACACTTCCCGCGACTCCCGCTTAGCCTATTCCACGCAGAGTTTGATCGTTCAAATTTTTGCGACGAACCCGCACGGTCCTCCCGAGGCCGTCGCCCGCAGTGACTCATCAAAGGAGAGAGACCATGACACGGCATACCACTCGCGCAGTCTTCGGTACCGGGGCGGTGCTGCTCACCAGCGCGCTCGTGCTCACCGGCTGCGGCTCCGGTTTCGCCGGAGACGACCAGAAGGCGGACGACGAGGGGCTCACCTCTTCCGACGACGCGCTCACCGTCCTGATCGGCTCGTCCGGTGACGCCGAGACAGCCGCTGTGCAGTCCGCCGTCGACGCCTGGTCGGCCGAATCCGACATCAAGGCGAAGGTGCAGACCGCGACCAACCTCGACCAGGAGCTGTCGCAGGGCTTCGCCGCCGGCGACCCGGCCGACCTGTTCTACCTCTCCGCCGACCAGGCCTCGGGCTACGCGGCCAACGGATCGCTCAAGGCCTACGGCGACGAACTCGCCAACAAGGACGACTTCTACCCATCGCTCGTCGAGAACTTCACGGTCGATGGCACGTTCTACTGCGCGCCCAAGGACTTCTCCACCCTGTCGCTCATCATCAACACGCAGATGTGGACCGACGCCGGTCTCACCGACGCCGACCTCCCGAAGACCTGGGACGACCTCGCTGCGGTGGCGCAGAAGCTCACGACCGCGGATCACGTCGGTCTCGCCTTCGGCGCCGAGTACCAGCGCGTGGGTGTCTTCATGGCACAGGCGGGCGGCGGTCTCGTCGACGACGGCACGGTCATCGCCGACGATGCCGCCAACGTCGAGGCCCTGGACTACGTGAAGTCGCACCTCGTCGACGGCACGTTCGCGTACGCCAAGGATGTCGGGGCCGGATGGGGCGGCGAAGCGCTCGGCAAGCAGTCCGCCGCCATGGTGATCGAGGGCAACTGGATCACCGGAGCGCTCTCGAACGACTACAGCAGCCTGCAGTACACGGTCGCCGAGCTTCCCGAGGGCGCCGGCGGCAAGGGCACGCTGCAGTTCACGAACTGCTGGGGCATGGCTGCCGACAGCCCGAACCAGCAGGCCGCCCTCGACCTGGTCGAGTACCTGACGAGCGCCGACAGCCAGCTCGCCTTCTCGAAGGCATTCGGTCCGATGCCGTCCATCAAGTCCGCCGCCGCGGACTGGACCTCGGCGAACCCCGAGCTGGAGCCGTTCCTCGCAGGCGCGGAGTACGCGCAGTTCCCGCCGAACCAGGCCGGGACCGCCGACGTCATCGCCGACTTCAACTCGCAGCTCGAGTCGCTGAAGACGTCCGACCCGAAGACGATCCTCGACTCCGTCCAGTCGAACCTCGAAGCGGTCGTCAAGTAGCCATGGCGATCAAGGCAGCGCCTCGCCGCGGCAGGGCCTCCGGGCTCCGCCGCGGCGAGGCGGCAGCCGGATGGCTGTTCACGGCGCCGGTGATCGTGATCCTCGGCGTTTTCCTCCTCATCCCCGTCCTCATGGCGCTCTGGGTGAGCGTCTCGGACTGGGGCGGTCGCGGCAGCCCCCTCTCCGGCTCGGTCTCGTTCGTCGGCGCCGACAACTTCGCCGCCGTCCTCACCGACGGCGGTCTCGCGACCAAGGATTTCGGCACGTCGCTGCGCAACAACGCCTGGTACGTGCTGCTCGTCGTCCCGCTGCAGACCGCGCTCGCACTGTTCCTCGCGATCCTCGTGAACCGCGCCATGCTCCGCGGCCGGGGATTCTTCCGCACCGCCTATTACTTCCCCTCCGTGACCAGCACCGTCGCGATCACCGTGCTGTGGATGTTCCTCTTCACCTCGAGCGGAGCCGTCAACGACGTGCTCTCCTGGTTCGGCATCAACGGTCCCAACTGGTTCAACGATCCACGCGGCATCCTGCATCTGGCGCTCGGCACGGTCGGCGTCGATGCCGGCCCCGCGGCCCTCACCCAGGGCGGCGCGCTCGGAGTGTCGTGGTGGGAATGGCTCGCCGGCCCCTCCGTCGCGATGAGCGCGTACATCCTGATGGCGATCTTCACGACCTCAGGAACGTTCATGCTCATCTTCCTCGCCGGTCTCCAGAACCTCGGCGCCGACGTCGACGAAGCCGCGATGATGGACGGCGCGAACGGCTGGCAGCGGTTCTGGCGCATCACGCTGCCCCAGCTGCGCCCGACCCTGTTCACCGTGCTCACCCTCGGCCTCATCGGCTGCTGGCAGGTGTTCGACCAGATCTACACGGGCACCAGGGGAGCGCCGAGCAAGACCACGCTCACCCCGGCCTACCTCTCGTACCAGACCGCGTTCCAGAACCAGGAGTGGGGGCAGGGTGCCGCCATCGCGTTCATCCTGTTCGTCATCATCGTGATCTTCACGCTCCTGCAGCGATGGGTGCTGCGTGATCGGCCGGTCTCGAAGCGTCGCATCCGCGCGCACGCGTCCTCGTCATCGTCCTCGTCATCGTCCTCGTCGAAGGGAGCCTCGTCATGAGGCGGCTCTCGTCGAAGCAGCTGACCTGGCAGATCGCGCTCTACGCGCTGCTGATCATCCTCGCGGTCATCTACATCTATCCCTTCCTGATCCAGGTCGCGACGAGCTTCAAGACCGATGAGGATGCCGCGTCCAGCGGGATCACGCTCATCCCCGACGTGTGGACGTTCGCCGCGTACGAGCGCCTGTTCCGCAACTCCGACTTCCCCTCGTGGTTCGTGAACAGCGCGATCGTGACGATCTTCGTCACGGCTGGGCGCGTGTTCTTCAATTCGCTCGCCGGGTACGCACTGGCTCGACTCCGCTTCCGCGGGCGGGGTGTCGTCTTCGCCGCGCTGGTCGCCGTGATGTCGGTGCCGACCGTCGTGCTGCTGATCCCCAAGTTCCTCGTGATCAACCAGCTCGGCATCTTCAACTCGTATGCCGGGATGATCCTGCCGCTGCTCGTCGACGCGGCAGGGGTGTTCATCATGAAGAACTTCTTCGAGTCGATCCCCGAGTCGGTCGAGGAGCAGGCCCGCATCGACGGTGCCGGCACGTTCCGGCTGTTCTGGTCGGTGGTGCTGCCGATGGCGACGCCGGCGCTCGTGACGATCGTGATCCTGTCGTTCCAGGGCTCCTGGAACGAGCTCAGCCACTTCATCGTGTCCACCAACGACCCCGCCCTGACGACCCTGACCAAGGGCGTCGCATCCCTGGCCAGCGGCGGACTCAGCCAGGGCACCCAGTACCCGCTCAAGCTGGCGGCCGCACTCATCATGACGATCCCCGTCGCCGTGATGTTCTTCGTCTTCCAGCGCCGCATCATGAACTCCACAGAAGGAGCCGTCAAGGAATGACCCCCACCCCGCCCCTCCAGCCGCTGCTGGACGACGCCGTGATCATGCTCGAGGCACCGACCCAGGCATGGTCCGACGATGTCGGCCGCATGGGCACCGCTCCGATCCACGGCATCTACCACGGCGACGTGCGACACATCCGGAGCATCGAGACCACGGTCGACGGCACCGCGCTCGAATCCATCGGATGCACGTCGCCGGTGCCGCAGCAGGCGCTCCTGACGGATCTGCTCCGCGGGCTCGACGACGAATCGGCCGATCCGAAGGTGCGGATGGATCGCGACCGGCGGGTCGCCGCCGGTGCCTTCTCCGAGCGGATCACGGTCGCGTCGCACCTCGGCACCCCGGTTCCGATGACCCTCACCGTGCGCATGGTCCCGGACTTCGCGCCGATGCAGCAGGTCAAGGCCGGGCTCGCCGCCGATGCGGCCTGGACCTGGGACGGATCCGTCTGCCGCGCGGGAGAGGCGTCGTTCGCGCTCACCGCCCCCGAGGCCACGGTGGCCGAGGACGGAGACGCCCTGGTGCTGCGGTGGGATGTGGTGGTCCCACCGCGAGGCTCTGCCGCCGTGGT
>NZ_DFQP01000006.1:0-7186 GCF_002377845.1 Microbacterium sp. UBA3486 | reverse complement strand
AGCACGGCGTTGTCGCCGCGGAGCACGTTGCCGGCGACTGCGGCGAGCAGCTCGGCCTCGGCGGCGGCGCGCTGCGCGGTGCGGGCCCGTCGCGCAGCCTGGTCCACGATGATGCTGACCAGGATCGCGATGAGCACGTAGAGGGCGAGCGCGAGCACGTGCAGCGGATGCGCGATCGTGATCGTGAACAGCGGAGCGACGAAGAGGAAGTCGAGCGTGACGCCCGAGAGCACCGCCGCGAACACCGCAGGGCGGATGCCGCCGATGAGGGCGACCACGACCACGAGCAGCTGGTACGCGAGCACCTCGGCGGTGATCGACTCGGGGCTGCGGAACGTGAACATGATCCACGACAGGATCGGTCCGAAGACGAGCGCGACGCCGAAACCGAGCAGCTGTCGACGCCAGCCCAGGGCTCCGCCGGTGATGCGCGGCAGCACCATCCGCCCACCCGCTGCGGCGTGCGTGACGATGTGCACGTCGATGTCGCCGGAGCGGCGGATGACCTCAGAGCCGATGCCGGGACCGGTCAGCGCAGCGGTGAGGCGACTGCGCCGGCTGACGCCGATCACGAGCTGGGTGGCGTCCGCGCCCTGCGCGAACTCGACCAGGGTGGCGGGGATGTCGTCGCCCACGACCTGGTGGTAGGTGCCGCCGAGCGACTCCACGAGCGTGCGTTGTGCGGCGAGGGCTCCCGGTGTCTCGTCGCGCAGGCCGTCCTGCGCGGTGATGTGCACCGCCAGCAGTTCGCCGCCGGCGGAGCGGGCCGCGATCCTGGCGCCGCGGCGCAGCAGGGTCTCGCCCTCGGGGCCGCCGGTCAGGGCGACGACCACGCGCTCCCTGGCCTGCCAGTTGCCCTCGATGCCCTGTTCCGCCCGGTAGCTGCGCAGCGCGCTGTCGACCTCGTCGGCGAGCCAGAGCAGGGCCAGCTCGCGCAGTGCGGTGAGGTTGCCGAGGCGGAAGTAGTTCGACAGGGCGGCGTCGATCCGCTCGGCCGGGTAGACGAGTCCGGCCGAGAGTCGATCACGGAGCGTCTGCGGGGCGAGGTCGACGACCTCGATCTCGTCGGCGGCGCGGACCACGGCGTCCGGGATCGTCTCCTGCTGCGCGATGCCGGTGATCTTCTCGACCACGGCGTTCAAAGACTCGATGTGCTGCACGTTGACGGTGGTCACCACGTCGATGCCCGCATCCAGCAGCTCGTCCACGTCCTGCCAGCGCTTGGTGTTGCGCGAGCCGGGGACGTTGGTGTGCGCCAGCTCGTCCACGAGGGCGATCTCGGGTGCCCGCTCGAGCACGGCGTCGACGTCGAGTTCGGTCAGGGCGATCCCGCGGTGGAGGTCGACCCGGCGGGGCACCTCGGGGATTCCGGCGGTCTGCGCCTGCGTCGCGGCGCGGTCGTGCGTCTCGACGATCGCGATCACGACGTCATGGCCCTCGTCGAGCATGCGTCGTCCCTCGGCGAGCATCTCGTAGGTCTTGCCGACGCCGGGGGCGGCTCCGAGGAGTACCCGGAGCCGCCCCCGGCGGGAGTGGCCGTGAGATCGACGAAGTGGCGCTGCGGTCATTCGCCCTCCCGTTCATCGAGCGCGAGATTGAGCTCGGCGACGTTGATGCGCTCCGCGCCGAGGAATCCCAGATCCCGCCCTTGAATCCTAGACTCCACGAGGTCGCGCACCTCCTGTGCGGAGAGTCCGCGGGCCTCGGCGACGCGCGGCACCTGCAGCAGTGCGTACGCCACGCTGATGTGCGGGTCGAGCCCGGAACCCGAGGCGGTGACCGCGTCGGCCGGCACCTGCGACGGGTCGACCCCCTCGCGCTCCGCGATCGCGGCCTTGCGCTCCGCGATCGCTGCGACCAGGTCGGTGTTCTCCGGGCCGAGGTTGCTTCCGCTGGAGCCTGCGCCGTCGTAGCCGTCGCCCGCGGCGGAGGGCCGCGACTGGAAGTACTCCGGGAGCGCCTCGCCGTCGTCATCGGTGAAGGACTGGCCGATCAGCGAGCTGCCCCTGTCGTCGGGAAGGGGGGAGCCATTGGCCTGCCACGGGAGCAGGAGCTGCCCGATGCCGGTGACCAGGAGTGTGTAGGCGACACCGAGCACGAGGGTGAGGACGAGCATCGCGCGGACGGCGACACCGGTGGTGCGGACCGCGGTGCGTGTGGAGGACATGTCTGGATTCCTTTTCCGAGCCGGGTCAGAAGCCCGGGATGAGACTGACGACGAGGTCGATGATCTTGATGCCGATGAACGGAGCGATCACGCCGCCGAGTCCATAGATCAGCAGGTTGCGCTGCAGGATCTGCGAGGCGCTCGCCGGGCGGTACTTCACTCCGCGCAGGGCCAGGGGGATCAGGAACACGATCACGATCGCGTTGAAGATGATCGCGCTGGTGACGGCCGACGCCGGCGAGTGCAACTGCATGATGTTGAGCGCCGCGAGTCCGGGGAAGACGCCCATGAACATCGCCGGGATGATCGCGAAGTACTTCGCGATGTCATTGGCGAGCGAGAACGTGGTGAGCGCTCCGCGCGTGATGAGCAGCTGCTTGCCGATGCGCACGATGTCGATCAGCTTGGTCGGGTCGGAGTCGAGGTCGACCATGTTGCCGGCCTCCTTCGCCGCCGAGGTGCCGGTGTTCATCGCCACGCCGACGTCCGCCTGGGCGAGCGCGGGGGCGTCGTTGGTGCCGTCGCCGGTCATCGCGACCAGACGGCCGCCCTCCTGCTCGCGCCGGATGAGCTCGAGCTTGTCCTCGGGCGTCGCCTCGGCGAGGAAGTCGTCGACCCCGGCCTCAGCGGCGATCGCCTTCGCCGTGAGCGGGTTGTCGCCCGTGATCATGACCGTGCGGATGCCCATCGCGCGCAGTTCCTCGAAGCGCTCGCGCAGGCCGTCCTTCACGATGTCCTTGAGGTGCACCACGCCGAGGACGCGACCGTCGGCACCGGGCGTCTTCACGGCGACCACGAGCGGGGTGCCGCCGCTCTCGGCCACGGCATCCGTGCGCGTCGTGAGCTCGACGTCGTCGCCGTCGAGCCCGAGCCAGGCCCGCACCGCGGAGCCGGCGCCCTTGCGGATCTGCGTGCCGTCGGCGAGGTCGAGGCCCGACATGCGCGTCTGCGCCGTGAACGGCACGACCACCGCGTCCTCCGGTGCGGTCACCCGGATGTCGTTCGCGGCGGCGAGTTCGACGATCGAGGCGCCCTCGGGGGTGGGGTCTGCAAGCGACGACAGTGCGGCGACGTGCAGCAGCTCCTCGCCGTCGACACCCGGGAGGGCGAGCACCTCGTGGGCGCGGCGGTTGCCGTAGGTGATGGTGCCGGTCTTGTCGAGCAGCAGGGTGGTGACATCTCCTGCCGCCTCGACCGCGCGCCCCGACATCGCGAGCACGTTGCGCTGCACGAGGCGGTCCATGCCGGCGATGCCGATCGCCGAGAGCAGCGCCCCGATGGTGGTCGGGATGAGGCAGACGAGCAGCGCGATCAGCACCGGGATGCTGACGGGAGAGGCGGCGTACGACGCGATCGGGTTCAGGGCGAGCACCACGACGACGAAGATGATTGACAGGCTCGCGAGCAGGATGTTCAGCGCGATCTCGTTGGGGGTGCGCTGGCGGCTGGCCCCCTCGACCAGCGCGATCATGCGGTCGACGAAGGTCTCCCCCGGCTTCGAGGTGATGCGCACCACGATGCGGTCGGACAGCACGCGGGTGCCACCGGTCACGGCGCTGCGGTCGCCGCCGGACTCGCGGATCACCGGCGCGCTCTCGCCCGTGATGGCCGATTCGTCGACGGTGGCGATGCCCGCGACGATGTCGCCGTCGCCGGGGATCAGCTCGCCCGCTGTCACGATCACGATGTCGTCGCGCTGCAGCTCGGCCGACGAGACCTGGGCGGTCGCGGCGTGCTCGGCGGCGGCATCCGCTGCCTTGTCGTAACCGACCACACGCCGGGCCATCGTGCTGGTGCGGGTCTTGCGCAGGCTCGCGGCCTGCGCCTTTCCTCGGCCCTCGGCGACCGACTCCGCCACGTTGGCGAACAGCACGGTGAGCCAGAGCCAGATCGCGATGCCCCAGGTGAAGGGGGCGGGAACCGCGGTGCCGCCGGAGTCGGCCGGGCCGCCCAGGAACGGCTCGGCGATCGCGAGCACGGTGGTGAACGCGGCGCCGACCCAGACCAGCAGCATGACGGGGTTGCGCACGAGCGCTGCCGGGTTGAGCTTGCGCAGGGCCCCGGGAAGGGCCTGCACGAGCTGCGACCAGCCGAAGGAGCGTGGCGGTTGTGCGGGTGTGGATGCCGGAGCATCCTGCTGTTCGGAGGGGGTGGTGATGAGGGTCATGGTCAGACGAGTCCTTCAGCGAGGGGTCCCAGTGCGAGCACGGGGAAGTAGGTGAGCGCGGTGACGATGACGGTCACGGCGAGGAGCAGGCCGACGAACTGCGGCCGGTGCGTGGGCAGGGTGCCGGAGGTCGCCGGCACCCGCTGCTGCGCCGCGAACGAGCCGGCCAGAGCGAGCACGAGCACGATCGGCAGGAACCGGCCGAGCAGCATCGCGATGCCGAGCGCAGTGTTGAACCACGGGGTGTTCGCGGTGAGTCCGGCGAAGGCGGAGCCGTTGTTGTTCGACGCCGAGGTGAAGGCGTAGAGCACCTCGCTCATGCCGTGCACGCCGGGGTTCAGGATGCTGGTCGACTCGACATCGGCGCGGATGCCGGGGATCGCGAAGCTCAGCGCGGTGCCGGCCAGCACGAGGGTCGGCGTCACCAGGATGTACAGGCTCGCGAGCTTGATCTCCCGCGGACCGATCCGCTTGCCCAGGTACTCCGGCGTGCGGCCGACGAGCAGTCCGCCGACGAACACCGCGATGATCGCGAGCACGAGCATGCCGTACAGGCCCGAGCCGACGCCGCCGGGGGCGACCTCGCCGAGCATCATGTTCAGCATGGGCATCATGCCGCCGAGCGCGGTGTACGAGTCGTGCATCGAGTTGACGGCACCCGTCGAGGTGAGGGTGCTGGCGCTGCCGAACAGCGTGGAGCCGAGGATGCCGAAGCGCACCTCCTTGCCCTCCATCGCGGCCCCGGCGAGTTCCGGAGCGGTGCCGCGGCCGGCCAGCTCGAGCGCCGAGAGGGCGAACGTCGAGACGAGGAAGATCGTGCCCATCACGGCGGCGATCGCGTAGCCCTGACGGTGGTCGCCGACCATGCGGCCGAACGTGCGGGGGAGGGCGAACGGGATCACGAGGATCAGCAGCACCTGCAGCAGGTTGGTGAAGCCGGTCGGGTTCTCGAAGGGGTGCGCCGAGTTGGCGTTGAAGAAGCCGCCGCCGTTGGTGCCGAGGAGCTTGATCGCCTCCTGCGAGGCCACCGGGCCGCCCGGGATGCTCTGTGTGCCACCGGACACCGTGGTGACGTCGGTGAAGCCCGCGAAGTTCTGGATCACGCCGCCCGCGAGCAGCGCCACCGCGCCGATGAGGGCGATCGGGAGGAGGATGCGGCCGAGACCGCGGATCAGGTCGACCCAGAAGTTGCCGATCGTGGCGGAACCACGGCGAGCGAGACCGCGGATGAGGGCGATCGCGATGGTGAGGCCCACCGCCGCCGACACGAAGTTCTGCACGGTGAGACCCGCGAGCTGCACGGTGTAGCCCATGGTCTGCTCGGGGGAGTACGACTGCCAGTTGGTGTTGGCCACGAACGAGGCGGCGGTGTTGAAGGAGAGCCCCTCCGGCACCGCCGGGAGGCCGAGGGACTGCGGCAGGAACGCCTGCAGTCGCTGCAGGCCGTAGACCAGCAGAACGCCGACCACCGAGAACGCCAGCACGCTGCGGGCGTACGCGCGCCAGGTCTGCTCCGACGACGAGTCGACGCCGATGAGCCGATAGACGCCGCGCTCGACCCGCAGGTCGCGCGCCGACGTGAAGACGTGGGCGATGTAGTCGCCGAGGGGGCGGTAGAGGAGCACGAGAACGACCACGACGGCCGTGACCTGCAGGATGCCGAACCAGATCGTCGCGTCCATCAGAACCTCTCCGGCGCGACGAGCGCGACCACGAGGTAGACGACGGCGGCGACCGCAAGGGCGGCGGCGAGGATCTCGAAGACGATCACAGCCGCTCCACCCCCTTGGCCACCAGGGACACGAGGGCGAACAGCGCGAGAGTCAGCGCGATGTAGATGATGTCGAGCACGGATCCGATACAACTCCCGCACGGCCCCGGCAGCCGCCATCCTCACGCTTCCCCTACGCCCTCCGCGCGGATGCATGCGGGTTGCTCACGGCATCCGCGTCCCCGCCGCTCCCGCCTGATCTCGTTCCGGTCGCACTTGCTGTCGCTTCCGATGCTCTCGGGCGGCAGCAAGTGCGACCGGAACGGCCCGCGTCGGCCATATGCTCACGAGGTGGGAATCAGAAGAGTGCGGATCGGCGCCGGGACGTGGGTCGTCGCCGGGCTGGTCGTGGTCGCCCTCGTGTGCATCGTCACCGGGTTCCTGCCGCGCTCCGACGCCGGGGCATTGGGCGAGCGGATCGCGCCCGTGCTGGGGTTCGTCGTCGCGATCACGATCGTCGCCGAGCTCGCCCGCGACGCCGCGGTCTTCGACGTCGTCTCGCAACGACTCGCCCGCTGGGGACGCGGTCGGGTGCTCGTGCTGTGGGCGCTGGTGGTCGCGCTCGCCGTGGTGAGCACGGTGTTTCTGTCGCTCGACACGACCGCCGTGATCGTCACCCCGGTCGTCGTCGTCCTCGCGCAGAGCATCGGCGTCTCACCCCTTCCCTTCGCCCTGGCGACCGTGTGGCTCGCCAACACGGCATCCCTCGCCCTCCCGGTCTCGAACCTCACCAACCTGCTCGCCGCCCCCGCTATCGGCGATGGCCCCGCGGCGTTCTTCGCGCTCAGCTGGGCACCGACGCTCGTCGGCATCCTCGTGCCCGTCGCGATCCTGACGATCCTGCATCGGCGCACGGTCTTCGGTGCGTACGAGACCCCGGTGGCACGGCGGCCCGCCGACCCGACGCTGTTCTGGAGCGCGACCGGCATCCTGCTCGTGCTGATGCCGCTGCTCGCCCTGACCCACGATGTCTGGATCCCGGCCACGGTCGCCGCGCTCGCGCTGATCGGCCTGTTCGCGGTCCGGCGGCGCCGGGCGCTGCGGCTCTCGCTCGTCCCGTGGCAGGCGCTCGCGCTCGCCG
>NZ_DFQP01000104.1:21450-82991 GCF_002377845.1 Microbacterium sp. UBA3486 | reverse complement strand
GCGCGAACGGGTGTCGGCGACGGCGCCGCATCCGCGGTGACGGCTTCGTCCGCGGACCCACGTACCGGCACAGGGGACGGCTCGGCCGGCGTGCGGGCCGTGCCTCGCACCGGAGTCGCGGTTCCCTCTCCAGCGGCTGCCTCTCGGGCGGCGCGGCGAGAACCGGGCGCCGGAGCGCTGTTGTCGACGGTCGGGATCTGCTGCGTCGGGTCCGGCAGATTCTCGAACAGGTCCCCCAGGCGGGAATCCGGATCGTGCCGGGGGGTGGCGCTGTCACGTTCAGACATCGTCAGGCGTGCTCCTCGTCAGGCGAGATGGTGGCGCCGGCCGGGTTTCCGGTGCTCTTCTCCATGTCGATCGCCTGCTGCAGAAGCACCACGGCGGCGACCTGATCCACAATGCTACGAGACTTCTTCTGAGATCTCCCGGAACTGCGCAAAGCGGCGTGCGCGCTCACAGTGCTGAGGCGCTCGTCCACGAGGCGCACGGGGATCCCGCTGCGCACCTGAAGCGCAGCGGCGAACTCTCGCGCATCCGTGGTCGACGGCGTGTCGGCGCCCTGCATGTTCACCGGGAGGCCGACCACGAACTCCAACGGGTCGTACTCCCCTGCGATCTGCACGAGGCGGTCGATCGATGCGTCGTCCCGAGGGACCGTCTCGACCGGGACGGCGAGCATGCCATCGGGATCGCAACGCGCGACACCGACCCTCGCCCTGCCGACGTCGATGCCGAGCCGCACGCCGCGGCGGAACCCGCTCACGCGACGTGCAGCTCCTGTGAGATGGCCTCGAGCGCCGCGGGAAGCGCCGCGGCATCCGCACCACCGCCCTGCGCGACATCGTCACGACCGCCACCGCCGCCGCCGAGCACACCGGCAGCGCGCTTCGCCAACGCGCCGGCCTTCGCTCCCGCAGACCGAGCGGCATCGTTGGTGGCGACGACCACGACCGGACGGCCGTTGACCACAGCTCCCAATGCCACGACCGCGGCATCGGAACCGAGCCGATCGCGCACGCCGTTCACGAGATCGCGCACATCGTCCGCGGACGCCACCTCGCCCAGGTTCTGGGCAGCCAGGCGGAACGCTCCAGCGCGGGTCGCGGCCTCGACGATGGCGGGAACCTGCCCCGCCCTCTCCTTCGCCTCGAACTGCGCGATGCGCTTCTCCGCCGCCTTCAGACTCGCGGCGATGTCGGCGATCCGCTCCGGAAGCTGTTCGCGCGGCGTCTTCAGGGAACTGGTCAACTGCGAGACGATCGCCCGCTCCGCGGCGAGCTCCCGGAAGGCATCGGCGCCGACGAGAGCCTCGATGCGACGATTGGATGCTCCGACGGAAGACTCTCCGACCAGGCTCACCAGACCGATCTCGGCACTCGTGCTGACGTGCGTGCCCGCACAAAGTTCGCGCGACCAGGGGCCGCCGATGTCGACCATGCGCACGACATCGCCGTACTTCTCGCCGAACAGCGCCATGGCTCCGGCTTCCTTCGCCTCGTCGAGGGAGACGATGCGCGTGGTCACCTCCAGGGCGTCCTGCACTGCACGGTTCGTGATCTCCTCGATCTCGCTCCGCGTATCCGTCGAGAGCGCCTGCGACCAGGCGAAGTCGAAGCGCATGTAGCCGGCACGGTTCAACGAGCCCGCCTGCGTCGCGGTCGGACCGAGCGTGTCGCGCAGAGCGGCATGCACGAGGTGGGTGGCCGAGTGCGCCTGGCGGGCGGCACGACGGTTCGCCGCGTCCACCACCGTGGTCGCGATGTCGTCGACGGCGACGCTGCCGCGCGTGACCTCGACCGTGTGACTGATCAGACCGGGGACCGGCTTCTGCACATCGAGCACCTCGAGCGTGTATCCCGGGCCCACGATCGTGCCCTTGTCGGCCACCTGTCCACCCGACTCCGCGTAGAGCGTCGTCTCGGCGAGCACGACCTCGGCGATCTGGCCCTCGGTGGCGCTGCGCACGGGGACACCGTCGACGAGGAGACCGAGCACACGGGATTCGACCTCGAGAGCGGTGTAGCCGTCGAATCCGGTCTCTCCCAGCGCGCGCAGATCACGATAGACGGACACATCGGCGAGCTGACGCTTGCGGTTGCGGGCGTCGTCCTTCGCGCGCTGGCGCTGCTCCTGCATGAGGCTGTCGAAAGCGGCACGATCGACGTCGAGTCCTGCTTCCTCGGCGACCTCGAGCGTGAGGTCGATCGGGAAGCCGTAGGTGTCGTGCAGCAGGAAGGCCTCGGGACCGCTCAGGGTCTTCCCGCCGCCCTTCCTGGTCTCGTCCAGAGCCAGGTCGAGGATCGTCGACCCGGCGACGAGGGTGCGACGGAAGGTCTCCTCCTCGGCGAACGCCGATGCCGAGAGCACGGACCAGTCCCTCTCGAGTTCCGGATAGGTGGTCTTCATCACATCGCGGGATGCGGCGAACAGCTCGGGGAACACCGGCTCGTCGACACCGAGCAGGCGCATCGAGCGGACCGTGCGACGCATCAGACGGCGCAGGATGTACCCGCGTCCCTCGTTGGAGGGACGCACGCCGTCGGAGAGGAGCATGAGCGAGGAGCGTACGTGGTCCGCGACGACACGGAACCGCACGTCGTCCTCGTGCTGCGCCCCGTAGGGCCGTCCGGAGAGCTCGACCGCACGGTCCAGCACCGGCCGCACCTGATCGGACTCGTACATGTTGTCGACACCCTGCTTGAGGAAGGCGACGCGTTCGAGGCCCATGCCGGTGTCGATGTTCTTCATCGGCAGCTCGCCGACGATGTCGAACTCCGTCTTGCTGCGGATGTTCTCGATGAAGTCCTGCATGAACACGAGGTTCCAGATCTCCAGGAACCGCGAGTCGTCGACAGCCGGGCCGCCGTCCTTGCCGTATGCGGGACCGCGATCGAAGAAGATCTCCGAGTCGGGACCACCCGGTCCGGGCTGGCCGGTGTTCCAGTAGTTGTCCGCCCGGCCCAGGCGCTGGATGCGCTCCGGCTTGAGCCCGATGATGTCGCGCCAGATCGCCTCGGCCTCGTCGTCGGTCTCGTAGACGGTGACCCACAGGTCCTTCTCGTCGAAGCCGAGACCGCCGTCGGACTCGGAGCTCGTCAACAGCTCCCAGGCATAGCGGATCGCGCCTTCCTTGAAGTAGTCGCCGAACGACCAGTTGCCGAGCATCTGGAAGAACGTGCCATGACGGGCAGTGCGGCCGACCTCTTCGATGTCGTTGGTGCGGATGCACTTCTGCACGTCGGCGATACGCGGATGCGGGGCTGGGACGACACCTGTGAGGTACGGGATCATCGGCACCATTCCGGCGACCGTGAACAGCAGGGACGGGTCGTCACTGACCAGGGAGGCCGAGGGGACGATGAGGTGGTCGTTCTTCTCGAAGAAGTCGAGATAGCGCTGCGCGATTTCCGCAGTTTTCATAAGGTTCCGGGTGTCCTTGCGTGAAGATGCCGCGCCGAGGCGCCGCTGCGGTGGTTCAGTTGTCGCCCGGCTCCGTGAGCCGTGCCTCCTGCTCGCGGTAGGCGTCGCTGAGGATCGCGGTGAACCCGTTGATCCGGGCGTCGACCTCGGCGAGGATGTCATGACCACGCGGGTCCTTGTTCATGAAGTGAGCCGCGACGAAGCCGCCGATCACACCGATCAGGAACCACAGCACGTTCTTCATGTCGTCATCCTTGCCCTTGACCCGCGAAGGCGCGGTGTCACCATCGTATGCGGAAACGACAGGAGGCGTCGGGAATCCCGACGCCTCCTGCCTGATTGCTCGATCGCTGGATCAGCGAGCCGCGTAGTACTCGACGACGAGCTGCACTTCACAGGTCACGGGGACCTCGGCGCGCTTCGGACGACGAACCAGACGTGACTGGAGCTTGTCGAGCTCGACCTCGAGGTAGCCCGGAACGGGAGGCAGGACCTCGGCGTGACCGCCGGCTGCTGCCACCTGGAAGGGCTCGGTGCCCTCGCTCTTGGCCTTGACGTGGATGAGCTGACCCGGCTTCACGCGGAACGACGGGCGGTCGACGAGCTGGCCGTCGACCAGGATGTGGCGGTGCACGACGAGCTGGCGGGCCTGCGCGGTGGTGCGGGCGAAGCCCGAACGCACGACGAGAGCGTCGAGACGCATCTCGAGGAGCTCGACCAGGTTCTCACCGGTCAGGCCGTCCTGACGACGAGCCTCGTTGAAGGTGTTGCGCATCTGCTTCTCGCGGATGCCGTACTGCTCGCGAAGACGCTGCTTCTCACGCAGACGGACGGCGTAGTCGCTGTCTGCCTTGCGCTTGGTGCGGCCGTGCTCACCCGGAGCGTACGGACGCTTCTCGAGGTAGCGGGCGGCCTTCGGGGTGAGAGCGACGCCGAGGGCGCGGCTGAGACGCACCTTGCGGCGGTCCTGGGACTTCGTGGTCACGAAGTTTTCCTTCCGATGACGTGGTCGCGTCTTTCACGACTCACGGACGTATCGTCCGCGTTCTGCCTTGGAGCGCACGCCGGGGCGCCAGCAAGGTGTGGTGTGAACGAGGAGATGCCCGAAAACTCGGTTTCGAGCCGCTCAAGTCTAACAGATCGCTTTTCCCCGCCGGATCCGCAGGGTCAGCGGTCCCCGAGGATGCGGCGGATCCGCTCGAGGCGCGCACCGATGTCGCGCTCCGCACCGAGGTTCTTCGGCTCGTAGTAGTGCCGACCGTCGAGTTCGTCCGGCAGATACTGCTGGGGCACGACGCCGAACTCGCTGTCGTGCGAATAGACGTAGCCGCGGCCGTGGCCCAGACGTTTGGCGCCCGGGTAGTGCGCATCGCGGAGATGCAGCGGAACCCGGCCGAAACCGCCGGCGCGGATGTCGGCGATCGCCGCGTCGATCCCCACGTACGCGGCGTTCGATTTGGCGGTGGTCGCCAGGTAGACGGTCGCTTCCGCGAGGGGGATGCGACCTTCCGGCATGCCGATGAACGCCACGGCATCTGCGGCCGCCACGGCGATGGCCAGGGCCTGCGGGTCGGCGAGACCGACGTCTTCCGATGCTGAGATCACGAGGCGCCGGGCGATGAAGCGCGGGTCCTCCCCTGCCTCGATCATGCGGGCGAGGTAGTGCAACGCGGCATCGGGGTCGGATCCTCTGATCGACTTGATGAAGGCACTGATGACGTCGTAGTGCTCGTCGCCTTGCCGGTCGTAACGCAGCAGGGCTTTGTCGACGGCCTGGGAGATGTCGTCGGCCGAGACCTCGGGCACCGACGCATCGGGCACCGACGCATCGGGCATCGACGCATCGGGCACCGACGGAACGTTCCCCTCGTCGTCCGCGTCCGCTGCCGTCGCGTGGGACAGGGCGACTGCGGCGCCGGCCTCCAGCCCGGTCAGGGCACGCCGTGCGTCACCCGAGGCCAGCCGCACCAGAGCCGACCTCGCTTCCTCGCTCAGAGCGACGGATGCGTTCAGACCGCGGGGGTCGGTGACCGCACGATCGACGAGGAGGCCGATGTCGTCGTCGGTGAGCGGCTGCAGCGTCAACAGCAGCGAACGCGAGAGCAGCGGTGAGATGACGGAGAACGACGGGTTCTCTGTCGTCGCGGCGATCAGGATCACCCAGCCGTTCTCGACTCCGGGGAGAAGGGCATCCTGCTGCGCCTTGGTGAAGCGGTGGATCTCGTCGAGGAAGAGGATGGTCGTCTGCCCGTAGAGATCGCGCTGTGTGACGGCTTCCTGCATGACTTCGCGCACGTCTTTCACCCCCGCCGTGATGGCGGAGAGTTCGACGAATCGTCGACCGGACGATCGTGCGATGGCCTGAGCGAGAGTCGTCTTCCCGGTTCCCGGCGGTCCCCACAGGATGATCGACACGGCCCCGGGGGCTGTCGCTTCGGGGTCGGCGAGTGCGACGATCGGTGATCCCGCACGCAGCAGATGACGCTGGCCCGCGACCTCCGCGAGGGACACCGGACGCATGCGCACGGCGAGGGGCGTCTGCCCGGAGAGCAGCGCAGCAGGGGACGTCATCCCTCCAGGCTAACGGCGGCCCCCGACACTTCGGTGAACCTCCGCATCCGGGTAGGCTCTCAGGCGACGTCGTGGAGCGGCGTCCGGATGGGAGAGCAGGGCATGGCCGCACGCGGTTCCAAGAGCGCACAGGCGCGCACATCGGCGGAGCGCGCACGACTGCACACCGCACGCACCCAGTGGCACGAAGGGCAGATCCGCCGCCGTGTCCGTGACAACACGATCGCCGCCGTCGTCGGCAGCCTCATCGTCGTCGCAGCGATCGGCAGCCAGGTCGTGCACGCCCAGGTCACCGCGCCCGAACCGGAGCCCACCCCCACTCCCTCCGTCGAGCCGACCACCGCTCCGACCGAGACACCCGCGGAGACGCCGGCCCCCGTCCCCTCGGACGCACCGGCGGAGTGACCGCCGACGCGGTTGATCGCCCCGACCACCGATGCCCTCGGCTCACGGCTCCGATACGGCGAGGCGATAGCCCCGCTTGACGACGGTCTGGACCAGGTCGACGCCACCCAACGACTCCCGCAACCGGGCGACGGCCACCTCCACCGCCCGTCCGCTGCGCTCGCCGCCGGGTAGCTCACGACCGAGCTCCCTTCGCGAGAGCACGCGTCCGCGGGCCAGGAACAGGGCCTCGATCAGGCCCGCTGCGCCACGGGACAGCGGAAGGAAGCGCCCGTCCAGCACGACGCCCCCACTGCGCACCTCGAGGCTTCCGGCATCGGTGCGCACCGATCCTGCACCGCTTCCGTAGTGTGCGACGACGCATCCGACAAGACCCGTCGGTCTCTCCCGTTCGACGTATCGTGCGATCAGGCCGGCGTCCTGAAGGCGGCGAGCCTCGCGCTCGTCATCCGAGACCAGGAGCAACCGGCCCGCTTCGGCACGACGACGATGCGCTTCGAGCGCGCCGCTCCTCGTCGCCGCGTCGATCCATGACGCGGACGACGCCGTGAAGAGCACGGCGTCGGCGCCCCCGGACCCCGCGCGATGCACCGCACGGTGCAGCACGCCCGTCGTGGTGGTCACCGGACGGGATGTCACGACGCGCATCACGTCCGCGCCCTCTGCGCCGAGTGCGCGGTCGAGTTCATCCGCTCGGGCGGAACGATTCCCGGCCGCAGATGCTCCTGCCGCCCGCGGCTGGGCGGAGATGATGATCCTGCATCCTGCGAGCACCGGGCGTGCCCCCGAACGCCCGGTCATCACGCGGGATTCTCGGCGCGAAGGGAGACGCCCCGCCGCGGATCGGCGCTTCGATCCCGATCCCTCCAGCCGATCGCGACCGTCGTGCCGTCACCGCGATGCGGGGACTCGGATGAACTCGGGTCCGCCGATACCCCACCGCGTGCGGGCCGCGTCGGTGCCCCGGAGTCCGGGTCGGCTCCGTCCGGCAGAGGGGGTGCGGGCGCGAGGCCCACGGCGGTGAGGCCATGCCGCAACCGCGCCTGCTGGTCGTGGGAGACGCCCTGCAGTTCGATCCGGGAGTGGACGATCCGCAACGTCAGGCCCAGGTCCTGGGCAAGACGCCCGATGTCGACGAGATGCCCCGGTGTGAGCTCCGCCCCCGTCACCGTCGACACCCGCACTCGGCTCCCCTCCGATCGGACCGGGCCCGTGTGAGAATCGATCCCCTCCTGCCCGCCGCGCGTGCGGAGAGGAGAACGCTCCGTCGCCAGTTCCACGAGCGCGCGTGCCACAGCCAGGGTGCAGCGCTCGCACTCCGGGTCCCGCCCGAAGCGAGCTCCGACCGCGCTGAACGTGAACGCCTCGTCCGCGCGGAGCACTGCCAGGAGCTCCTGCGGCGACATGCCGATGTGCACGCAGACCGCACGAGAGTCGTCGGGATACGCCGCCCGGCGCAGTTCGGCAGCCAGCTCTCCACGCGCCGGTCCGCCGACGAGCCGACGAAGAACGCCAAGACCGCTCGTATCGCCCATGAGAATTCCGCCGAGGAGCGTCCGCGCATCGTCGGTGAGCACGAGCTTTCGGTAGACACCGGTGCCTCGCGAGCGATGCGTGACGACCTCGACGGCGTCGGGATCGGCGTCGCGCGGCGCCGGCTCGCCGAAGCACGCGAGATCGACGCCCGCGATGGTGCGGTGCACGTCTCGTCGGTGCCCGCCGAAGCGCTCCCCTCCCCCGAGCAGACGCGCGGCCGCCACCTCCGCCATGGCATATGCGGAAGCCGCGGCGTCGACGCAGCGTCCGTCGACGCAGGCCGCCTCACCGATCGCGACGATGCGCGGATCCGATGTCGTGCAGCGATCGTCGACGATCACTCCTCCCTGCGGGTGCACGTCGAGTCCGGCATTGCGCGCGAGTTCGTCCCGGGGTCGCACGCCGACGGTGAAGACGACGAGGTCGGCGCGTTGGAAGGTACCGTCCTGGAACTCGAGCGCCGTGACGGCTCCCGAGTCGTCCGGATCGAGCCGCGTCGTCCTGGTTCGGGTGCGGACAGCGATACCCCGTTCTTCGAGGGCGCCGCGCAGGACGTCTGCTGCAGCTTCATCCAGCAGCGAGGGCAGGAGACGATCCGCGTACTGCACGATCGTCGCGCCGATTCCGGCGTCGTCGAGCGCTGCAGCGGTCTCGATTCCGTGCTGGCCGCCACCGATGACGACGCCTCGCAGCGGGCGGCCGAGAGCACGCGATCGCGAATCGACGAAATCCCGCACCGACTCCGCGTCCTCGATGGTGCGCAGGACGAAGCAGCCGGGGAGGCGAGCCCCTGACACCGCCACCCGCCCCGCGAACGACCCGGTGGCCAGCACGAGCACGTCGTAGGAATAGGAGCGTCGGGATCGTGTGCGCACCACCCGCGCCGACCGGTCGATACGGAGCACGCGGTCGTCACGGATCAACCGCACACGGTCGTCGCGGAACACCGTTCGGTCGAGCTGGAGATCCTCGACCTCCAGGCCGGTGAGGACACCCGCGAGAGCGGATCGGTCGTACGGGCCATGCCCCTCATCGCCGATGACCGTGACTCGCACCGCCGCACCCGGGTCGCGGAGCAGGCGCTCCACGAAACGGTGCGCCGCCATCCCCGCGCCGACGACCAGGATCTCGTGCGGCGCGGAAGTCGTGTCCTTCATACTGCTCCTGTCGACCGGAAGACTGTCGTGCTCGCGACGATAGGAGCATCGTGTTTCCCGGAGATGACGGAGAATGTGTCCTGCGTCGAAAGTTCTCCTCACAGAACGGTAACGATCATCGAAGTCCTGGGACCTCACCCGCGACGCTCCGGCGTACTAGGCTGAGCCTCGTCCTTTCCGCCTCCCGCGGCCCGACCGCGCAAGGAGAATCACGTGTCTGCCAACGAGCCCACGAAGCCGACTCCCCCCGTCCCCGGCCCCCCTGCCGTACCGATGCCGCGCAAGGCGCCGACGCCGGCCGCCGTCGCGCCCGTCGCCCCGGTGCCTGCGGCATCCTCGACATCAGCGGAATGGGGTCGCGTATCCGAAGACGGGACCGTCGAGGTCAAGGAAGGCGAGGCCTGGCGCGTCGTCGGCCAGTACCCCGATGGGACTCCCGACGAGGCCCTCGCCTACTTCGTCCGCAAGTTCGATGACATCGCCTTCAAGGTGCACGCTCTCGAACAGCGTCATCAGGCCGGCGGAGCGTCGGCGAGCGATCTCGCCAAGCAGGCCTCGCACCTGATCGACGAAGCGACCGATGCCGCTGCCGTCGGCGACCTCGCAGGCCTGCGCGATCGGCTCAATGCCTTGACCTCGTCCCTCTCGGAGGCGACCGAGCAGGAGGCACAGCACGCCAAGGAGCTCGTCGACAAGGCGATCGCCGAGCGCACGGTCCTCGTCGAGCGTGCCGAGGCCATCGCCGCCCGCGACCTCAGCAAGGTGCAGTGGAAGCAGGTCACGGCCGAGCTCGGCGAACTGTTCGATGCCTGGCAGGCGCAGCAGCAGAACGGGCCGCGCCTGTCGAAGGGCATCTCCCAGCAGCTCTGGAAGCGATTCCGCGACGCTCGCGCCGTCGTCGACAAGCAGCGCCGCGCGTTCTACTCCGAGCTCGACGACGCGCACAAGGTCGCCCGCGACGCGAAGACCCGTCTGGTCGAGCGTGCCGAGGCACTGGCCCCGCGTGGCACGGACGGCATTCCCGCGTACCGGAACCTGCTCGACGAGTGGAAGGCATCGGGCCGCGCCGGCCGCAAGGCAGACGACGCTCTGTGGGCGCGCTTCAAGGCTGCCGGTGACGCGCTCTACGCCGCCCGCGCCGAGCAGGCCGCCGCAGAGGAAGCGGATTCCGCCCCGAAGATCGAAGCCCGCGAGGCGCTCCTCGAAGAGGCGAAGGCCGTGGCCGACGAGCCGAACATCAAGCGTGCCCGCGCTCTCCTCACCCGCATCCAGCGGCAGTGGGACGAGATCGGTCGCATCTTCCCTCGGGAGAAGGAACGTGCACTCGACGACAAGCTCCGCGCCATCGAGCAGGGGCTCAAGGGCCGCGAAGACGTGGACTGGAAGAAGAACAACCCCGAGACCAAGGCTCGCGCGAACGACATGAGCTCGCAGCTGCTCGAGGCCATCGAGAAGCTCGAGGCCGAAGTCGCCGCGGCAGAGAAGTCGGGCGACAAGAAGGCGGCC
This sequence comes from Microbacterium sp. UBA3486, assembly GCF_002377845.1. Lineage (NCBI taxonomy): Bacteria > Bacillati > Actinomycetota > Actinomycetes > Micrococcales > Microbacteriaceae > Microbacterium > Microbacterium sp. UBA3486. The sequence goes on along the minus strand of NZ_DFQP01000104.1, from coordinate 72,396 downwards.
AAGGCGGCAACGGATGCCCTCGAGGCACGCCGCGCGTGGCTCAGCGCCCTCGGGAGCTGACCCGTTCTCCACAGGTCGCTCAGCACCGCTGAAGAGACGGGGTGCACTACGTCAGACTGACGTGATGCACCCCGTCTTCCTTTATGTCCCCGGCGATCGGTTGAGCCTGTCCGAGCTCAGCGCCGCGCGGATCGACGGCCATGTGGTCGAGGTCGGCGAGGTCTACGTCCCGGCTGACCTCATCGAAGGACCGGATGTCAGGGCAGGTGCAGTCGGGTCCCTCGTGCAGCCGGGAACCGCAGCCGCGGGTCCTACTGCTGCCTGGATCCACGGCGCCGGTGACACCCCGCCCGTCGTGCACCATGTGCGACGCTGCGTCGAGAGACGGATCCGTGCGACCACCAGCGCACGTCTCGTGTTCCACGACACCGTGCTCCCGGCGTCCGACGTGCAGGTGCTCGGCGGAGTCCGGGTGGCGCGGCCGGAACGGACGATGCTCGATCTCGCGACGGCTCTCCATCGCGACCCCCGGATGCTGACCTGGATGGAACGACTCGCGCTGGTGTTCCCCGATGCCCCGGCGGCCGCAGCCGACGTACTGCGCGGCATGAGCCGCGTTCCGGGAAGCAGAGCGGGATCGGCGGTGCTCGAGAGACTCGCCCTCAGGAGGAGGTGACGCGGTAGACGTCGTACACGGCGTCGATCCTGCGTACGGCGTTGAGCACACGGTCGAGGTGCACGGCATCGCCCATCTCGAACACGAACCGACTCAGTGCCAGACGCTCGTCGGTCGTCGTGACCGTCGCCGACAGGATGTTGACGTGGTGCTCGCTCAGCACGCGGGTGACGTCGGAGAGCAGCCCGGAGCGGTCGAGCGCCTCGACCTGGATCTGCACCCGGAACACGCTCTTGGTGGTGGGCGCCCACGACACCTCGACGAAGCGGTCCTGCTCCGCACCGAGGGCCTTCACGTTCACGCAGTCCGCTCTGTGCACGGAGACACCACTGCCGCGGGTCACGAATCCGACGATCTGGTCCCCGGGGACCGGGGTACAGCACTTGGCGAGCTTCACGAGGATGTCGTTGGCTCCGCGCACGAGCACGCCCGAGTCACCGGATCGCGGCTCCCGGGTCTGGACGCTACCGGGAAGGTCGATGGCACCGGTGGTCGGATCGTTCGCCGCGACGAGAGCGGTGACCTTCTCCAGCACCGACTGCGTGGACACGTGGCCTTCACCGACAGCGGCGTAGAGCGCCGAGACGTCTTCGTAGTGCATGCCCCGCGCCACCTCGGTGAACGAGTCATGGCTCATCAGGCGCTGCAACGGCAGGTTCTGTCGGCGCATCGCGCGAGCGATGGCCTCCTTGCCCTGCTCGATCGCCTCTTCGCGGCGCTCCTTCGTGAACCACCCGCGGATCTTGTTGCGGGCGCGGGTGCTCGCGACGAAGCCGAGCCAGTCCTGGCTGGGACCGGCATCGGGGTTCTTCGAGGTGAAGACCTCGACGACGTCACCGCTCTTGAGCTCGGACTCCAACGGCACCAGGCGTCCGTTGACCTTCGCGCCCATCGTGCGGTGCCCGATCTCGGTGTGCACGGCATACGCGAAGTCCACGGGAGTGGCGCCGGCGGGGAGTCCGATCACCCGCCCCTTCGGCGTGAAGACGTAGACCTCCTTCGCGCCGATCTCGAACCGGAGCGATTCGAGGAACTCGCCCGGATCGGCGGTCTCCGCCTGCCAGTCGGAGATGTGCGCGAGCCACGCCATGTCGGTGTCGGAGGCACGCACCTCGGTCTTGCCACCGCCGTTCATCCGCTCCTTGTACATCCAATGCGCCGCCACACCGTACTCGGCCTGCTGGTGCATCTCGTGGGTGCGGATCTGGATCTCGACGGTGCGGCCGGCGGGGCCGATGACGGTGGTGTGCAGCGACTGGTAGAGGTTGAACTTCGGCGTCGCGATGTAGTCCTTGAAGCGGCCGGGCAACGGGGTCCAGCGCGCGTGGATGGCGCCCAGCACCGCGTAGCAGTCGCGCACGGAGGCGACCAGGACGCGGATGCCGATCAGGTCGTAGATGTCGTCGAACTCGCGCCCGCGGATAACCATCTTCTGGTACACCGAGTACAGCTGCTTCGGACGCCCGACGACCTTGCCGCGGATGCGGAGGTCGCGCAGATCCTCGTCGATCTCCTCGACGACCTGGTTCAGGTACTTCTCGCGCTGCGGAGTGCGCTGCGCGATGAGACTGTGGATCTCGTTGTAGATCTTGGGATGCAGCACCGCGAAGGAGAGATCCTCGAGCTCCGACTTGATCGCCTGGATACCGAGACGATTCGCCAGCGGAGCATAGATCTCCAGGGTCTCCTTGGCCTTCTTCGCCGCTTTCTCGGGCGGGACGAAGCCCCAGGTCCGCGCGTTGTGGAGGCGGTCGGCGAGCTTGATCAGCAGCACCCGGATGTCTTTCGACATCGCCACGATCATCTTGCGCACGGTCTCGGCTTGGGCGCTCTCGCCGTACTTGACCTTGTCGAGCTTGGTGACGCCGTCGACGAGCATCGCAACCTCGTCGCCGAACTCGGCGGTGAGGTCCGTCAGGGCATAGCCTGTGTCCTCGACGGTGTCGTGCAGCAGTGCGGCCGCGATCGCCCGTGGGCCGAGTCCGAGCTCCGCGAGGATCTGCGCGACGGCGAGCGGATGCGTGATGTACGGCTCGCCGCTCTGCCGCTTCTGCCCCTCGTGCTTCTCTTTCGCGACGGCGTAGGCCCGTTCGATGACAGAGAAATCACCCTTCGGGTGATTCGCGCGGACCGTGCGGATCAGGTTGTCGAGATCGTTGATCCTCGACGCGCGGGAGAAGATGCGGGGAACCAGCCGTCGCAGACTCGAGCCCTGCGATGACGTCTGCGGTTCCGCCATCTACTCACCTCCTGATCGATCAATCCTACGCGTGCTGTGCGGGACCGGGCCCGCTGAGGAACCCGATCAGACCTCGACGGCCGCCCTGCTGCGAGCCTCGCGGATGCGGGCGTCGCGGGCTTTCAGCTGCGGCTCGTTCTCGCGGAACAACGAGTAGAGCGGAGCAGCCACGAAGAGCGTCGAGTAGGTCGCCACCAGGATGCCGACGAAGATCGACAGCGAGATGTCGGTGAGCGACTCCGCACCGAGCCAGAAGGCGCCGATGAAGAGCACAGCGCCGACCGGCAGCGCCGCGACCACAGAGGTATTGATAGAACGCACGAGCGTCTGGTTCACCGCGAGGTTCACCGACTCCCCGAACAGCCGGGCGGACTTCTCCCCGTCTTCCGTGGTGTTCTCCCGGATCTTGTCGAACACGACCGTGGTGTCGTACAGCGAATACGCCAGGATCGTCAGGAAGCCGATCACCGCGGCGGGCGAGATCTCGAAGCCGGCCAGCGCATACACGCCTACCGTGATCACCAGCACGTCAAGCAGACCGATGATGGCCGCGGCCGACATCTTCCACGTGCGGAAGTAGATCGCGAGGATCAGGAACGTGAGGGCCAGGAAGATCGCGAGGCCCCACAGGGACTGCTTCGTGACGTTCTCACCCCACGCGGGTCCGATGAAGGACGACGTGACGTCGGACGGATCCACACCATAGGCCTCTGCCAGAGCTTCGCCGACCTGCTGGGTCTCGGCCGCACTCATCTGGTCGGTCTGGACGCGCACATCCTTGCCGCTGACGACGACGACCTTGGTGGCGGCCCCCGGTACGACCGACTGCACGGCGGTGGTGGCGGTCTCCTGGTCGAGGCTGTCCGGTGCCTGCACCGTGAACTGCGATCCGCCGGTGAACTCGATCGAGAACTGGATCGGACGGATGAGCGGTACGAGTGCCGAACCGACGACGAGGGCGATCGCGATGATGAACCACAGCCGGCGCTTGCCGACGAACGGGAAAGACGTCTTGCCCGAATAGAGGTTGTTGCCGAACTCATTCATGGAAGGCATCAGGCGTCTCCCTCACTTCCGGCGTTGGTGGGTTTGTCGCCCGCGAGGGCCTCGGCACGTTTACGTTCGGCGATGGTCTGTCGACGATCCGCCTCACCGCGCGAGCGTGCGTTCTTCGCACCCCGACCTGCGGATGCAGTGGTGACCTCGCGGTACTGCGACCGGCTGCGGTACACGGCACCGAGCGCTTCGGGGTCGAGACCGGAGAGCTTGTGTCCGCCGCCGAAGAAACGCGTGCGAGCGAGCAGCTGCATCACCGGGTGCGTGAAGATCACGAAGATGAACACGTCGATGAGCGTCGTGAGTCCGAGCGTGAACGCGAATCCCTTCACCGTGGCGTCGGCAAGGATGTAGAGCACGAGCGCGGCCAGGATGTTGATCGACTTGGAGATGTAGATCGTCCGCTTCGCGCGGCCCCAGCCGTCCTCCACCGCGGCGGTGATGGACTTGCCGTCACGGAGCTCGTCTCGTATTCGCTCGAAGTACACGATGAACGAGTCCGCCGTGAAGCCGATGGAGACGATCAGACCGGCGACTCCCGCGAGCGAGAGCCGGAAGCCGATGCGCCACGCCAGGATGCAGATGATGATGTAGGTCAGGATCGCCATCACCGCGATCGACGCGATGATCACCGACCCGAGCGCTCGATAGACGATCAGGGAGTAGATCGCCACCAGCGCGAGACCGATGAGCCCGGCGATCAGACCGATCTGCAGCTGCTGGGTACCCAGCGTCGCCGAGATCGTGTCCGAGCTCTGGACCGTGAAGCTGAGCGGAAGGGCACCGAACTTGAGCTGGTCGGCCAGGGTGGTCGCCGACTCTTGCGTGAAGCTGCCCGAGATGCTGGGGCGCCCGTCGAGGATCTGCCCGTTCATGCGCGGGGCGCTGATCACGTTGCCGTCGAGCACGAACGCGAACTGGTCACGCGGGGTGAGACCGTCGATGCGGTTCTGGTTCAGCCGCGTGCTCACCTTGCCGAACGCGTCGGCACCATCGGCGTTCATCGTGAGCTGCACGAGCCATGCACCCGACTTCGGGTCGCGGCCGGCTGCGGCATCGGTGATCGCGGTGCCGTCGAGTTCGGCCGGTCCGAGGATGTACTTCGCTGACCCGTCGGCCGAGCACGCGATGAGCGGCTCGTCCTTCGGCGCCTTCGCGGCGTCGTTGTCGGGGTTCGCGCAGTCGTATGCCTGGAACTCCGCTGCCAGCTTGTCCGTCACCCAGGAGAGGTCGCTCGCGTCGGTCGGCTCAGCCGTCGGCGTCGAGTTGAGTCCCGGGTCCGGGCTGGGGTACGGCGTGGAGTTCCCGTCCTCGCCGACGAACTCGTTGGTCGCCGCCGTCGTGTACAGCACGGGCCGGAACTCGAGCTGCGCACTGGACTGGATCCGCTCCCGGGTCTGCGCGTCCGCCTCACCAGGGATCTGGACGACGATGTTCTGGCCGCCCTCGGTGGTGATGTCCGCCTCGGCGACACCGGAAGCGTCGACGCGCTGACGGATGATCGCCGCCGCCTGGTCGAGCTGCTCGGAGGACGGCGCCGCGCCGTCCTCGGTCTCCGCGCTCAGAACGATCTGCGTGCCGCCCTGCAGGTCGAGGGCGAGCTCAGGCGACCACGAGCTCGCAGCCTCCCCGTTGCTGTCCTTGAAGACGTAGACGCCCAGCGCATTGATGCCGAAGAGCACGCCCGTCACGAGGAGCAGGCCGAGAAGGACCCGCCAGGCGTGACGGACGGGAGAGGATGAAGCCACGTGTGTTCAGCTTTCTGGAAGGACGGAGATCCGAGCGGCCGTGTCGGCCTCGGGCTTACTTGTCGTCGGCGTCGCGCTCGAGGCGGGCGCGGGTCTCCTCGGGGGTCTCGACGGCCGGAGCGATCGACTCGTCGGCGACCGACGGGTCGACGACCTCATCGGCCGGAGCGTCGACGATGGCGTCCTTGGGCTCGACGACGCGCAGGATGGCCTGGCTGTGGACGTCGATGATGGTGCCGGGAGCGATCTCGACGAGTGCCGGCGTGTCGAGGTCCTCGGGGTCGTAGGAGACGATCGTCCCGTAGATGCCTCCCTGAAGGAGCACCTTGGCGCCCGGAACGGTCTTGGTGGCCTTCTCCTCCTGCTCGGCCTTCATCTGCTTCGTGCGCTTGCGCGTGTTGAAGATCATGAAGACGAGGAGGACGGCGAGAAGGCCGAAGAGCAGGAATTCCATGGGCATGGGGGAAGCGCCTTTCTCAGGTGCACGCTCCAGCCTTTGGGCGCGCGAAGGTAACCGGGAAGTCTTCAGTGATTATAGGTCATCCAACTTAAGCATCCCGTCCGGATGCGGGACGCCCAGATGCGAGTACGCCTCGGGCATAGCCACGCGGCCCCGAGGAGTGCGCCCGAGGAAGCCGATCCGCACGAGATACGGCTCCACCACGCTCTCCACGGTCTCCGCCTCCTCGCCAACGGCCACCGCGAGCGTGCTGAGCCCGACCGGGCCACCACGGAACCGCCGGACGAGCGCTTCCAGGACCGCGCGGTCCAGGCGGTCCAGACCGATCGGGTCGACGTCGTACAGCTCCAGAGCCGCGCGCACCTCGCGGATCGTGGCCACTCCCCCCGTGTGCACCAGGGCGTAGTCGCGCACGCGGCGGAGCAGGCGGTTCGCGATGCGTGGTGTGCCCCGCGAACGCCGGGCGATCTCGGAGAGCGAGTCGGTCGGCAGATCCACACCGAGGACCGCAGCCGACCGGGCGATCACCTGCTCCAGCTCCGACTCCTCGTAGAACTCGAGGTGCCCGGTGAATCCGAAGCGGTCGCGGAGCGGGTTGGGCAGCAGCCCGGAGCGCGTCGTCGCGCCGACCAGGGTGAACGGCGAGAGCTCGAGCGGGATACTCGTGGCCCCCGCGCCCTTTCCCACCATGATGTCGATGCGGTAATCCTCCATCGCGAGGTAGAGCATCTCTTCTGCGGAGCGCGCCATGCGGTGGATCTCATCGATGAAGAGGACCTCGCCGGGGACCAGGCTCGACAGCAGGGCGGCGAGGTCACCGGCATGCTGGATCGCCGGGCCGCTCGAGAGACGCAGCGGACGCTCGCTCTCGTGCGCCACGATCATCGCGAGCGTCGTCTTGCCGAGTCCCGGGGGGCCCGCCAGGAGGATGTGATCAGCGGGACGGCTCTGGATGCGGGCCGCTTCCAGGAGCAGCTGCAGCTGACCGCGGACCTTCTGCTGTCCGACGAACTCCCCCAGGCTCGTCGGGCGCAGGGCGCCCTCGATCGCGAGTTCGGTCTCGTCGGACGGCTCACTGGCGTCGAACGGATCAGACACGCGCCTGGCCTCCCTGAGCCGGCCCGAGAAGGGCGAGAGTGCGTCGGAGCAGCGCGGCGACCGACGCGCTCTCCGCCTCGGTAGCCTCTGCCGCGGTCTGGGCTGCGGCTTCCGCGGCCACCTTCTCCGACCAGCCGAGGCCGACGAGCGCTGCGGCCACCTGCGTCACGACGTCCGTGCCTCCCGTGGCGGCCGGCCTCGACGGCGCGGCGAAGGCCTGCACCTTGCCGGCGAGCTGCAGCACGATGAGCTTGGCGGTCTTGGGACCGATCCCGGACACCCGCCGGAACGGGGCGTCGTCTTCGGCCGTGACGGCTTCGGCGATCTGATCGCCCGTGAGGTGCGAGAGCACACCGAGCGCCGACTTCGGACCGACGCCGGTCACACCGATCAGCAGACCGAAGATCTCCAGCTCACCCCGGTCGGCGAAGCCGAACAGCGACAGCGAGTCCTCGCGGACGATGAGACTGGTGTGCAGCAGGAGCTTCTCCCCCACCACGGCCGTGTGCGCCACATCAGTGGGGACGGCGACGGCGAATCCGACTCCGCCCACGTCGATGACGACCTGATCGGATGTCGCGTGCAGGACGACACCGTGCAGAGAGGAGATCATCCCCTCAGCCTACGGCGTCGCTCGTAGGTATGTTCGACCGACACGCTTCTCGGCATCGGCCCAGGCCTGTTGCGCCGGAGTCAGCGCTCCCTGGCCGGGGGGTGCAGCGCCTCCGCGTCGCCAGGCGTGGCACAGGGCGATCGCCAGGGCGTCGGCCGCGTCGGCCGGCTGCGGGAGCGCGTCCAGCCGCAGGATGCGGGCGATCATCGTCTGCACCTGCCGCTTGTCCGCCGCGCCGTATCCGGTGACGGCCGCCTTCACCTCGCTGGGGGTGTGCGTCGCCGCGGGGAGCCCGGACTCGGAGGCGATCAGCAGCGCGACGCCGCTGGCCTGCGCCGTGCCCATCACCGAGTGCGTGTTCTGCTGAGCGAACACACGCTCGACGGCCACCGCATCCGGGCGATGCTCGGCGATCACCGCACGGATCCCGGCGGCGACGATCGCGAGGCGATCGCCGGGCTCGGCATCCGGGGACGAGCGGATCACCCCCACGTGCACCAGCGTTCCTCGACGCGAGCCGTCGACGTCGACGACGCCGACACCGCACCGGGTGAGCCCGGGGTCGATGCCGAGCACGCGCAGAGAGGAGGTCACTTCCCCAGGCTAGGCCGCGGCACCGACATGGACCGTCCGGCGCGCCTACGCCTCGTCGTTCTCCAGCTCGGCCTGCACCTCGGGGGTGAGGTCGAAGTTCGTGAACACGTTCTGCACGTCTTCGCTGTCTTCCAGAGCGTCGATCAGACGGAAGATCTTGCGAGCGGTGTCGGCGTCGATCTCGACCTTGAGGTTCGGAACGAACTCGACGTCGGCGGATTCGTAGTCGATACCCGCCTCCTGGAGCGCGGTGCGCACGGCCACCAGGTCGGTGGCTTCGGTGATGACCTCGAAACCCTCGGCATGTGGCTCGATCTCCTCGGCGCCGGCCTCGAGTGCCGCCATCATGACGTCATCCTCGGTGGTGCCCTCGGAGCCGACGACGATGACGCCCTTGCGGCTGAAGTTGTAGGCGACGCTGCCCGGGTCCGCCAGCGTGCCGCCGTTGCGGCTGAGAGCCGTGCGCACTTCTGCGGCCGCGCGGTTCTTGTTGTCGGTCAGACACTCGATCATGAGAGCGACACCGTTGGGTCCGTAGCCTTCATACATGATCGAGAGGTACTCGACGGCCTCGCCGCCGATGCCCGCACCGCGCTTCACCGCGCGGTCGATGTTGTCCTTGGGGACGGAGGTCTTCTTGGCCTTCTGCACCGCGTCGAAAAGCGTCGGGTTGCCCGCAAGGTCGGGCCCGCCGAGCTTCGCGGCGACCTCGATGTTCTTGATGAGCTTGGCCCAGGACTTCGCGCGCCTGGAGTCGATGATGGCCTTCTTGTGCTTCGTGGTCGCCCACTTGGAATGCCCGGACATAAGTCTCCGCTCGTCGTATCCGCGTGAGCTCGCACTCAGCGCGTCGTCCAGTCTAACGAACCGCGCAAGTGGAGCAGGATGGATGCATGCGCCGATCGCGACACGTCACCCCTGCATCCCATTCGTCGGACGTGCATGACGGCGAGCCGTCACCGGCCGACTCCTTGCGGTATTTGGTGCATCTGCCGAACGACTACGAAACGGATCCGGACAGGCTCTGGCCCCTCGTGCTGTTCCTGCACGGTGCGGGCGAACGAGGATCCGACGTCGATCTCGCCGCGGTGCACGGGCCGCCGAGGCTGGCAGATGCCGGCCACGAGTTCCCCTTCATCCTGGTCACACCGCAGTGCCCCGAATCGAGTCAGTGGGTCGCCGAACTCACGACGTTGTCCGTGCTGCTCGACGAGGTCGCCGCGGCGCACCGCATCGATCCCGCCCGCGTAGCCGTGACCGGACTCAGCATGGGCGGGTTCGGGACCTGGAGCCTCGCCGTGCGCTACCCCGATCGGTTCGCGGCGATCGCCCCGATCTGCGGAGGACTGTGGATGCAGAGCGCTGCCCCTATCCGCGCCCTGCCCACGTGGGCGTTCCACGGCGACGCCGACGACGTCGTGCCGATCTCCGCGACGGAGCAGATCGTGGCGGAGCTCAGATCGCTCGACGCCGACGTGCGGTTCACGCGCTACGCGGGCGTCGGTCACGATTCCTGGACCGAGACGTACGCGAACCCCGAGCTCTACAGCTGGCTGCTCTCCCACCGGCAGAACGATCACGACACGGAGCGAGCGGCACCATGAAACCGGGAGCGGACCGCCTCCGACCCGCCTGGAGTGCCCTCCCCGCTTCGCTGCGCACGCAGATCGTCGGAGTGATCGGTGGCGACTTCGTGGGGGACGAACCCGCTCATGGCGGCTTCAGCGCGTCCTATGCGGGCGTCGTGACGACCACCGCCGGTCACGCTTTCGTCAAGGCCTGCGGCGCAGACTGGCACGCGGACTCTCTGCACTTCCTTCGCGAGGAGTTGCGCACGCTCGCACATCTGCCGCCGTCTGTCGCCCCGCGTCTCCGTGGCGCCATCGACGACGCCGTCGGTACCGCGCTCGTGATCGAGGCCATCGACGGACGCCATCCCGGCCGACCCTGGACGACCGAGGACCTGCATTCCGTGGCACGATCCCTTCGCACCCTGTCGACCACCCCCGCGCCATCGGCGATGCCCCGCGCGGAGGACGGCATGATCCCGGGTTTCACACGATGGCGCGAGATCGCAGCGGATCCACCGCTCCTGGAGGCGCTCCCCCACGGCCTGTCCAGCCGCGTGCGCGCGCTCCTCTCGATGGAGGACTGCTTCCAGGACGCGCTGCACGGCGACGTCATCGTGCACGACGACGTGCGATCCGACAACATCCTGATCAGCGACGGGCGCGCCCATCTCCTGGACTGGCCACACGCGCGACGAGGTGCCGCGTGGATCGATCTCCCCTGTCTGCTGCCGAGCGTCGAGGCGTCCGGGGGGCCGTCCTGCGAAGATGCCTGGGCCATCTTCGAAGAGCACGGCGCGCCGCCTCAGGCTGCACTGCTCCCCGTCATCTCGGCGTTCGCGTCGTTCCTCTGGTATCAACAGGCGCAGCCCGAGATCCCTCAGCTTCCGGGCCTCCGCGAGTTTCAGCGTGCACAGGCGGACCCGGCTCTGCGCTGGCTCGCCACACTGATCTGATCACACCTGCGGCGGTGCCGTCACTCGTCGACGTGCTTCCACCCGTGCGAGGAAGCGCTGGTGAAAGCGCCTCTCCCCCGTGATCTCGGGGTGGAAGCTCAGCCCGAGCAGATTTCCCTGCTCCACCGCGACCACGCGGCCGTCGTCCAGCTCAGCCAGCACCTCTGCACCCGGGCCGACCGATTCGACCACGGGACCGCGGATGAATGCCGCGGAAACGGGTTCGCCCTCGAAGGCGGGAACATCGAGCACAGCCTCGAACGACTCGACCTGACGGCCGAAGGCGTTCCGGCGCACGACGACGTCGAGTCCGCCGAATGATTCCTGGCCGTCGATCGCGTCGACGATGTCATCGGCGAGCATGATCAGTCCCGCGCATGTTCCCAACACCGGCATCCCCGCCGCGATCGCGTCACGGATCGGCTGCTGCATGCCGAAGATGCGGGAGAGCTTGTCGATCACGCTCGACTCGCCGCCCGGGATCACGAGTCCATCGACGGAGGAGAGCTCGTCGGGTCGACGGACCAGGACCGCATCGGCACCCAACTGCGCGAGCAGGGCGGCGTGCTCTCGCACGTCGCCCTGCAGCGCGAGGACGCCGACGCGGGTCTTACCAGCCACGCTCGGCGAGGCGGTGCGGGGCCGGGAGATCGCTGACGTTGATGCCGACCATGGCCTCGCCCAGTCCGCGCGAGACCTCGGCGATGACCTTGGCGTCGTCGAAGAAGGTCGTCGCCTTGACGATCGCCTTCGCGCGCTCAGCCGGGTTGCCCGACTTGAAGATGCCCGATCCGACGAACACGCCGTCGGCACCGAGCTGCATCATCATCGCGGCATCCGCCGGGGTCGCGACCCCGCCGGCGACGAACAGCACGACGGGGAGCTTGCCCGTCTCGGCGATCTCCGCCACGAGCTCGTACGGCGCCTGCAGCTCCTTCGCGGCAACGAAGAGCTCGTCCTTGGGCAGCGCCGTGAGCGCGGCGATCTCGCCGCGGATCTTGCGGATGTGCTTCATCGCCTCGGAGACGTCGCCGGTGCCGGCCTCGCCCTTGGAGCGGATCATCGCCGCCCCCTCATTGATGCGACGCAATGCCTCGCCGAGGTTGGTCGCTCCGCACACGAACGGAACCGTGAAGCCGTACTTGTCGATGTGGTTCACGTAGTCGGCCGGCGAGAGCACCTCGGACTCGTCGATGTAGTCGACACCGAGCTCCTGCAGCACCTGCGCCTCGACGAAGTGACCGATGCGCGCCTTCGCCATCACGGGGATGGAGACGGCATCGATGATGCTGTCGATCATGTCGGGGTCGCTCATGCGGGAGACCCCACCCTGCGCGCGGATGTCGGCCGGGACGCGCTCGAGCGCCATCACGGCGACCGCGCCGGCGTCTTCGGCGATCTTCGCCTGCTCTGCCGTGACGACGTCCATGATGACGCCGCCCTTGAGCATCTCGGCGAGGCCGCGCTTGACGCGCGCGGATCCGGTGGTTGTCTGCTCTGCCATGGGGAACTCCTGTCGGATGCACCGAAGTCGGTTTTGATCTAGATCAAACATAGCACTGTCCGATTCGACCTAGAATCGCTGAGGAGGACCATGAGCGACCAGATCACAGGCAGCACCGCATCGGACATCGCCGACAGCGTGCGTTCCCTGCGCGACCGCGGAATCCTCCAGGCCGGTGCGGTGCTCCCCCCGGTGCGGGAGCTGGCTGCCACCCTGGGCGTCAATCGGAATACTGCCGTCGCCGCCTATCGACAGCTCGCGCAGGCGGGCCTCGTGATCTCCCGTGGGCGCGCCGGAACCGTCGTCGCCGGGATCGAGGCCGTGGCCCAGGAGGGCTATGCCCCCGATACCGTGCTCCGCGACATCGGCACGGGGAACCCCGATCCGCGCCTCATCCCCGACCCGGCGCCGGCGCTCATGACCATCGCGTCCCGTCCCGTCCTCTACGGCGAGCCCGTGATCGACCGCGGTCTCGAAGAGTGGTCCCGGGACTGGATCTCGACCGACCTCGACGACGTCGACTTCCGCATCACCGTGACCAGCGGCGCCGTCGACGCCGTCGAGAGGCTGCTCGCCCAGGCGCTCATGCGTGACGACGCGGTGGCTCTGGAAGACCCGTGCTTCCTGGCGAGCATCCACACCGTGCGCCTGGGCGGATACCGGGCCGTCCCCGTGCCTGTCGATGCCGAGGGGATGACGGTCGACGGCCTGCGTTCCGCGCTGGAGGCCGGTGTCCGCGCCATCATCTGCACCCCGCGCGCTCAGAATCCGACCGGCGCGAGCCTCACCGCATCGCGTGCCGCCGACCTTCGTGCCGTGCTCGCCGACCACCCGTACGTGCTGATCATCGAGGACGACCATTTCTCGATGCTGTCGCAGCGCCCCTACGAGTCCCTCATCGGCCCCGACCACCGCCGTTTCGCCCTCGTGCGCTCGGTGTCGAAGTTCCTGGGACCGGACATGTGCCTGGCCATCGCCGCCACCGATCCGGAGACCGCGGAACGCCTCGCGATGCGGCTGAGCCCCGGCACCACCTGGGTGAGCCATCTCCTTCAGCGACTCGCCCTCACGCAGTTGACCGACGATGCGGTGATGGCCGAGGTCGCCGCCGCCGCCGCGCACTACGCGCAGCGCAACGCGGCGTTCGCCGCGCGACTGCGTGAGAGCGGCGTCGATGCGACGGTGTCCGACGGCATGAGCCTGTGGATCGAATTCCCCCGGCCCGCGCGGACCGTCGCCGACCGGCTCATGCGCCGCGGTTGGCTCGCCCGCACCGGAGACGACTTCGCGCTCGATGAGAAGGCCGGGCCGTCGCATCACCTGCGCCTGACGGTGCACGACCTCTCGGACGACGAGGCCGAATCACTGGTCGCAGACCTCGTCGCCGCCGGGCGATGACCATCCGTCGCGGGCACCGGCCCGCCCTGAACGAAAGAGTCGGAGAATGAAGATCCTCTCCATCCAGTCAGCCGTGGCCTTCGGACACGTGGGAAACTCCGCCGCCGTGTTCCCTCTGCAGCGCATCGGCGTCGAAGTTCTCCCGGTCTACACCGTGAACTTCTCGAATCACACCGGCTACGGCGCCTGGCGCGGACCGATGATCGCTCCCGACGATGTGCGCGAGGTCATCACGGGCATCGAGGAACGCGGCGTCTTCGGCCAGATCGACGCCGTCCTCAGCGGCTACCAGGGCGGAGAGGGCATCGGCGACGTGATCATCGACGCCGTCGCGCGCGTCAAGTCCGCGAACCCGAACGCCGTGTACGCCTGCGACCCGGTCATGGGCAACGCGAAGTCGGGTTGCTTCGTGGCGCCGGCCATCCCGGTGCTGCTGCGCGAGCGCGTCGTTCCGGTCGCCGACATCATCACGCCGAACCAGTTCGAGCTCGGCTTCCTCACCGACACCGAGCCCGACACGCTCGAGTCCACGCTCGCCTCGGTCGATCTCGCGCACGCGATGGGTCCGCGCACCGTGCTCGTGACGAGTGTCGAGCGCCCCGACCGCGAAGAGGGCACGATCGAGATGCTCGCCGCCGACGGGGAGGGCGCCTGGCTCGTGCAGACCCCGCACCTGCCGATGAAGGCGAACGGCTCAGGAGATGTGACCGCGGCACTGTTCACCGCCCACTACGTCGAGACGGGCAGCGCGAGGATCGCGCTCGAGCGCACGGCATCGAGCGTGTACGACCTGCTCAAGGCCACGCTCGAATCCGGTGAGCGCGAGCTGCAGCTCGTCGAGGCGCAGGAGTTCTACGCGAACCCGCAGATGCAGTTCACCGCCCGCCAGGTGCGCTGAGGCCCGTACTCGCTCTCGCCGCTCCCCCGCTCGACGGATGCCCGCCGGACGGGTGGGCGGTGAGGGACGAAGCCGTCGGCCTCAGTGGTCGGATTCCGGCCAGGCCGCTGCCACGGCCTCGCGCACCTCTCCGAGGAGCTGGGGAAGCGCCTTGGTCTTCGCGATGATCGGGAAGAAGTTCGCGTCCGACGTCCAACGCGGCACCACATGCTGGTGCAGGTGGGCGTCGACGCCGGCGCCGGCGACCGCGCCCTGGTTCATGCCCAGGTTGAAGCCGTCGCATCGGGACACCTCACGGAGAACCCGCATGGCCGTCTGCGTCAGCGCTCCGATCTCGGCGACCTCTTCCGGCGTCGCCTGGTCGTAGGTGCCGATGTGGCGGTACGGGCAGACCAGGAGATGTCCCGAGTTGTAGGGGAAGAGGTTCAGCAGCACGTAGGCCGTCTCGCCCCGGGCGACGACCAACCGCTCGGTATCCGGGAACTTCGGGGCCTCGCAGAACGGGCACTCCTCGCGCAGCGGCTCCGGCCCCGCCTGGATGTACGCCATCCGGTGCGGGGTCCACAGCCGCTGGAACTCGTCCGGTACGCCGGCGAGGCGACCGGCGTCCTCCAGCGGCTGCTCCCCTTCGGTCACGCCAGGTCCCCTGCCTTCAGCACGAGCGCGTGCGAAGCGATGGCGGCGTTGATCCGGCGCACGGCGTCCGCGACCGGGACGCCGTTCTCCTGCGTGCCGTCGCGGAAACGGAACGACACCGTACCCGCGGCACGATCCTGCTCACCGACGATGAGGATGACGGGCACCTTCGCCGTCGTGTGGGTGCGGATCTTCTTCTGCATGCGGTCATCCGAGTGGTCGACGTCGGCCCGGACGCCCGCAGCGCGCAACTGCCCGATGACGTCGTCCAGGTAGTCGCCGTACTGCTCGGCGACCGGGACGCCGACCACCTGGCTGGGTGCGAGCCAGAGCGGGAAGTCGCCGGCGTAGTGCTCGAGGAGGATCGCGAAGAAGCGCTCGACGGAGCCGAGGAGCGCGCGGTGGATCATCACCGGCCGGTGCTTCTGCCCGTCGGGTCCGGTGTACTCCAGCTCGAAGCGCTCCGGCTGGTTGAAGTCGAGCTGGATGGTCGACATCTGCCAGGTGCGCCCGATCGCGTCAC
The DNA here is from genome assembly GCF_002377845.1 of Microbacterium sp. UBA3486. Taxonomy (NCBI): domain Bacteria; kingdom Bacillati; phylum Actinomycetota; class Actinomycetes; order Micrococcales; family Microbacteriaceae; genus Microbacterium; species Microbacterium sp. UBA3486. The sequence goes on along the minus strand of NZ_DFQP01000104.1, from coordinate 56,429 downwards.
GTGCCTGTACGGAGATCTTCGGTCCGTAGAAGGCCGCGCCGCCGGGGTCGGCGACCAATTCGAGGCCGGACTCGATCGCGACCTCACGCAGCGTGTCGATCGCCGTCGACCACTGCTCCGGCTCGCCGAGGAACTTCGGGTTCCCCTCCTCGTTCGTCGACAGCTCGAGGTAGAAGTCGTTGAGGCCGTAGTCGCGGAGCAGGTCGAGGACGAGGTTCAGGTTGGTGGTGAGTTCTTCCTTGACCTGGTCCTGCGCGACGTAGATGTGGGCGTCGTCCTGCGTCAGACCGCGCACTCGGGTCAGTCCCGACAGCGTGCCGCTCTTCTCGTAGCGGTAGACCGTCCCGAACTCGGCCAGGCGCAGCGGCAGCTCACGATAGGAGCGCCCGCGCGAGCGGAAGACGAGGTTGTGGAACGGGCAGTTCATCGGCTTCAGGTAGTAGTCCTGACCCTGGCGGGTGATGTTCCCCTCCTCGTCGACGATCTCGTCGAGGTGCATAGGCGGGAACATGCCGTCGGCATAGGTCTGCAGGTGACCCGACGTCATGAAGAGGTCCTTCTTCGTGATGTGCGGGCTGTTCACGAGGTCGTACCCGTTGCGCAGCAGGTGCTTGCGCAGGTTCTCCTCGATCTCGTAGCGGATGATGCCGCCCTTGGGATGGAACACCGCGAGTCCCGAGCCGATCTCGTCGGGGAAGGAGAACAGGTCCATCTCCGCACCGAGCTTGCGGTGGTCGCGGCGCTCCGCCTCGGCGATGCGCTCCTGATAGGCACGTAGCTCGTCCTTGGTCGGCCATGCCGTGCCGTAGATGCGCTGCAGCTGCGGGTTCTTCTCGCTGCCGCGCCAATACGCGGCGGCGATGCGCGTCAGGTCCCAGCCGTTGCCGATCATGCGCGTGTTGGGCAGGTGCGGGCCGCGGCAGAGGTCCTTCCAGACGACCTCGCCATCACGGGTGGTGTTGTCGTAGATCGTCAGCTCGCCTTCGCCCACCTCGACGGAGGCGCCCTCTGCGGCTTCCTTCCCGCCCTTGAGGCCGATGAGCTCGAGCTTGAACGGCTCGTCCGCGAGCTCGGCCCTGGCCTCGTCGTCGGTCACGACACGGCGGACGAATCGCTGGCCCTCGCGGACGATGCGCTGCATCTCCTTGGAGATCGCCTTGATGTCCTCAGGTGTGAACGGGGTCTCGACGCCGAAGTCGTAGTAGAAGCCGTCGGTGACGGGCGGGCCGATGCCCAGGTTCGCCTGCGGGTTGATGCGCTGCACCGCCTGCGCCAGCACATGGGCTGCCGAGTGACGGAGGATGTTCAGCCCGTCCGCACTGTCGATCGTGACCGCTTCGACCACATCGGTGTCGGTCACGGTCGTGGCGAGATCCTTGAGGTCGCCGTTGACGCGCATCGCGACGACGTTTCGGTCAGTGAACAGGGCGAAGCCGTCATTCGGCCGGGCGTTTTCAGGCACAGAAACTCTCCATCTGGGTCGATACCCAGGTTACTCGCATGACCCGGTCCTCCTGACCGTCCTCGTCCGCGCCGCAGGACGTGCACGCCCCCTCGCGCGCATCACGTAACGTGAACGGATGGACAGAGCAGTCGCACGATGGATCCTGGCGATCGCGCTCGGCGCGATCGGGGTCGGCCACTTCCTCAGCACCCGCGGATTCCGGGTGGTGGTGCCGGACTGGGCGACCCGCCTGACCAAGCTGGACAAGGACACGATCGTGATCGCCTCCGGTGCCGCGGAGGTCGCTCTCGCCACCGGCCTGCTCGTCTTGCCGAGGGAGCGGCGCCGCATCGGCTGGGCGACCGCCGCGTTCTTCGTCGCCGTGCTGCCCGGGAACATCCACCAGTGGCGCACGAAGCGCTCGACCCCGGGACTCGACACGGATGCTCGCCGATTCGGCAGGCTCTTCCTGCAGCCGCTTCTCGTTCTGTGGGCGCTGTGGGCGACCGGAGACGAGAACCCGCGCCGCCGCGACCGCCGTCGTCGTTGAACGACCGAGCCCGACCTCCAGGAGAATGGTCCCCATGACGTCCCCCTCCATCGTGTGGTTCCGCGATGATCTCCGACTCGCCGACAACCCTGCGCTGCGGGCCGCGATCGAACGAGGCGAAGCGGTCATCGCGCTGTATGTGCTCGACGAGGAGTCACCGGGCATCCGTGCGCTCGGTGGCGCTGCGCGCTGGTGGCTGCACCACTCTCTGGCGTCGCTGGACGAGCGGCTCCGCGAGCGCGGTGGCGCACTCGTGCTCCGTCGCGGCCCGGCCGAGCGCATCGTGCGTGAGATGGTGACGGAAGTCGGAGCGGGTGCCGTCTACTGGAATCGCCGTTACGGAGGTGCCGAGCGCGCGATCGACTCCGCGCTGAAGGCGTCCCTCCGGGCCGAGGGACTCGAGGTCGCCTCCTTCGCCGGCTCTCTGCTGCACGAGCCGTGGACGGTCACGACGGGCAGCGGCACGCACTACTCCGTCTTCACTCCCTTCTGGCGGGCGTGCCTCGCGCTCCCCGCGCCCCGCGCTCCGCTCCCGGAGCCGCGAACGGTCGAGGGCCCGCAACGCACTCCGGCAACCGAGGCCCTCGAGGACTGGAGCCTGCTGCCCACCGCCCCCGACTGGGCCGACGGCCTGCGCGAGACCTGGGAGCCCGGTGAACCCGCCGCGCGACGGCGTCTACGCCATTTTCTCGACGAAGACCTGGGGCACTACGACCGCGCACGCGATGAACCCGCTTCCGGTGCCACGTCGCGGTTGTCACCGCACCTCCGCTGGGGTGAGATCAGCCCGTTCACGGTCTGGCACGAGGCGGTGGGTGTCGACGGTGCGGGAGGTTTCCTCTCCGAACTGGGCTGGCGCGAGTTCGCCTGGCACACGTTGTACCACTCCCCCGATCTCGCCTCGGAGAACCTGCGACCGGAGTTCGACGCCTTCCCCTGGCCGCCGCTGGACCCCACCCACCTCGATGCCTGGCAGCACGGTGAGACCGGCGTGCCTCTGGTCGACGCCGGCATGCGAGAGCTCTGGCACACCGGCTACATGCACAACCGGGTGCGGATGGTCGTGGCTTCCTTCCTCGTGAAGAACCTGCTCATCGACTGGCGCCGGGGTGAAGAGTGGTTCTGGGACACGCTCGTCGACGCCGATGAAGCCAGCAATCCCTTCAATTGGCAGTGGGTCGCCGGATCCGGCGCCGACGCCGCTCCGTACTTCCGTGTGTTCAACCCCGAACTCCAGGCGAAGAAGTTCGACCCCCAGAACCTCTACATCTCGCGCTGGGCCGCAGACGCCCCCGCCGAGCCGATCGTCGACCTGGGTGACACACGCAAGGCGGCACTCGCCGCGTACGACGTCGTCAAGCGCACCCCACGCACTCGCCGCGAGTGACCGGAGGGCCTGTCACCTGATGGTCGGAGAAGGACGCGCGCGCCGTCCATGCCAGACTGGAGCCGTGACCGAGTCCAGGAAGCCAGCCGTCATCCGCGGCTTCGCTGCCTCGTCGCTGGCGATCTTCGTCGCACTCGCGGGGCACGTGTCGGGTGGCGGGCAGATGCCCGGTGCGCTCGGCATCGTCGTGCCGTGGGTGTTCTCGTTCATGATCTGCGTGCTGCTCGCCGGCCGCTCACTGTCGCTCATCCGCCTGACGCTCTCGGTCGCGGTGAGCCAGTTCCTGTTCCACACCCTCTTCGTGCTCGGAACCGTCACCCCCTCCGGTGTCTCCGTCCCGCACGTGCACGGTGCGCCTCTCGTGATCCCCGCGACGCCTGGCCTCCCTGAGGCTGTCACCGCCGACGCATCGATGTGGCTCGGCCACGCTCTCGCGGCGCTCCTGACGATCGCGGCGTTGTACCGAGGCGAGCGTCTGATCCTGGCGGCGCGCGATCTCGCCGCCCAGCTGGGTCGCTGGTTGCGTCGTCGCGTCGATCACGTGCTCGTGCTCCCCGCGCTCCGCCTCCCCCGAGGCCTCCGCGGCGTGTTCGAGCTCACGCGTACCGGTGGCCTCGTTCTCCTCGCGACCCTCAGAGGCCGCGCTCCTCCCCTTTCCGCAGCGATCTGATCCGCGCCCTGGGCTTTCACCGGTCCTGTGGTGCGTCACCTCCGTGCGCCTTTCGTCGCGCACGGGTTCTGAACGCATGCATGCACGTCGCTCACGCGACGTCTGATGAGAGGCCATTCCCATGTCCCCTGTCCGCAGGATTGCGGCCGGGCTGGCGTTGGCGACGGTCGCGACCCTCGCGATCGCCACGCCCGCGTCCGCCCACGATCAATTGATCTCCAGCTCCCCGGCCGCCGACGAGCAGTTGGCGGCCGCGCCGGAGAGCATCACGATGACCTTCTCCGGTGAACTCCTGGTGCTCGACGAGTCACTGACCGGGGCTGTCGTCCTGGTCGTCGACGCCTCGGGGAAGGACTGGGTCTCCGGTGACGTCACGGTCGCGGGCCGTACGGTGACCGCCCCCCTCGAGCCGGGCATGCCGACCGCCGGCTACCAGGTGCGGTGGCAGGTCGTATCGGAAGACGGCCATCCGATCGCCGGCGTCGTCCCGTTCACCGTGGGCGATGCCGAGCCGATGGCGGCCCCCGCGCCCGGCGGCGCGGCGGAGACCCCGTCGGCATCCGCAGAACAGCCGGATCAGAACGCAGCAGATTCCGGCGGCACCGTCAGGGTGCTGCTCATCGGCGCAGGCGGGGCGGCAGTGGCCGTCCTCGTCCTCGTCCTCATCCGATTCCTCCGCCGTCCTCGGACGGCAGCCGCTCCGCCGGAAGACGGCGGTTCCGCGGCAGATGACCTGTGAAAGGCACCATTGTGAACACCAGCAAGAACCTTCCCCGCCTCGCGGCCGTTATCGCGGTCTCCCTCCTCGCGCTCACCGGGTGCACCCCGGAGAGCTCCCCGACCGAATCCGCATCCCGCCCCGCCGGTGACGCCGTCACGATCGAGGATGCGTGGGTGAAGTCGGCGGAAGAGGGCATGTCCGCCGGTTTCGGCACCCTCGTCAACAGCGGTGACGACGACGTGACCGTCGTCTCCGTCACGTCCGAGGCGTCGAACATGCTCGAGCTGCACGAGACGGTCGAGAACGAGGCCGGTGAGATGGTGATGCGCGAGAAGGACGGCGGGTTCGTCATTCCCGCCGGCGGGAAGCTCGCCCTGGAGCCGGGAGGCAACCACATCATGATGATGGACCTGACCGGTCCTCTCACGGCAGGCAGCGACGTGACCTTCACCCTCACGTTCTCCGACGACTCCACGTATGAGTTCACCGCTCCCGTCAAGGACTACTCCGGCGCGAACGAGAACTACGAGGGCGGCGAAGAGCAAGACGGCTCGGGGCAGTGATGTCGGCGCCCGCCGAGGGCGCCCGCTCCCGCCGCGCCGGGTCGACCCGGCGACAGTTCCTCCTCGGGGGAGCCGTCGCCGGCGTCGGCGCGGTCGCGGCCGTCGGAGTGGATATCGCCCTGAACAGTCAGGAGAACGGTGCGAAGCCGGTCTCCACGCCGATGAACGGCGAGCAGACCGTTCCGTTCTTCGGCACCCACCAAGCCGGTGTCGACACCGCGGCGCAAGCCCACGGTGTCTTCCTCGGGCTCGATCTCCGCGAGGATGTGGACCGCGACGGGCTCACTCGCCTGATGCGGATCCTGACGGACGACGCGGCTCGTCTGACGCAGGGGCTCCCCGCCCTCGCCGATTCCGAGCCGGAGCTCGCGCTCTCGCCGGCGCGGCTCACGATCACCTTCGGCTTCGGACCCGGTCTCGTCTCCCGCGCCGCGGGCTCCGGCCCTGCGTGGCTCGCACCGCTCCCGGCTTTCGGGGTGGATCAGCTGCGGCCGGAATTCTCGGATGGAGACCTGCTGTTGCAGCTCGCCGGGGACGATCCGTTGACGGTTGCCCACGCGACACGGATGCTCCTGAAGGACGCCCGCGGCTTCGCGAGCATCCGATGGACGCAGCAGGGGTTCCGCCGCGCCTACGGCACGGAGCGCCCCGGGACGACGATGCGCAACCTCTTCGGACAGGTGGACGGCACGACCAACCCCGAACCGGGCACACCGGACTTCGACGAGGTCGTGTGGAGTGCGGACGGCTGGCTGGCAGGCGGCACCGGCATGGTGATCCGCCGCATCCGCATGGACCTCGACAAGTGGGACCGCCTGGACCGCGGCGGCCGCGATGCCTCTGTGGGGCGAACACTCGCCAACGGGGCACCGTTGACGGGGACGGACGAGTTCGACGAACCCGATTTCGAGGCGACGACGTCGATAGGGTTCCCCGTGATCCCGCAGTTCGCACATATCCGGCGGGCGCGCGGCGACGGGGAGGAGCGCATCTTCCGGCGCGCGTACAACTACGACGAGCGTCCGATCGGCGCCGAGGTCTCCGAGTCGGGGCTGATCTTCGTCTCCTTCCAGGCCGACATCGCGCGGCAGTTCATCCCGATGCAGCGCAGACTCGACGAGCTCGACCTGCTCAACGAGTGGACGGTCCCGATCGGCTCAGCCGTGTTCGCGATCCCGCCCGGATGCGCGGAAGACGGATTCATCGGCGACACGCTTCTGGCGTGATCGGCTGCGGGCGTGCCCGGGCCCATCCGGGCACGCCCGCAGCGGCGGGCGGCACTCCCCCGACGAGGAACGGCCTGCTTCGGAAACCGATGGGCGCGACATCCTCGGAGTACGAGAGACTTTCGAGACACGAAAAAACCCCCGGAAATCCGGGGGTTTCAGTGTGCGCGATACTGGGATCGAACCAGTGACCTCTTCCGTGTCAGGGAAGCGCGCTACCGCTGCGCCAATCGCGCCCGTTGGGGCTTTTCAGTTTTCCGTGAGGTGGCGACGGGATTCGAACCCGTGTAAACGGCTTTGCAGGCCGGTGCCTAGCCGCTCGGCCACGCCACCGTGTGGATTGACCCCACGTGCGGCAGACCTTCCGAAGAAGCCCTACTGCACTCGAGCGGATGACGAGACTCGAACTCGCGACCCCAACCTTGGCAAGGTTGTGCGCTACCAACTGCGCTACATCCGCATTTCGTTCCCGGTTGTCCCGGGCACTCATGAAACATTAGCCGAAGATCCGCACTCCGCCAAACCGGCAGCGAATCTCGCGCGTGTCTCGCCGAGTGGTCCGCGAGGCCTCCGAGCGTCCGGTAGTATCGGTTGACGTACCCCACGGGTATGGGCGATTGGCGCAGTTGGTAGCGCGCTTCCTTCACACGGAAGAGGTCATCGGTTCGAGTCCGGTATCGCCCACCACATCGCCCCCGGTTCTCCCGGGGGCTTTTTCGTCCCCTGCCCGCTCCCCCGGCGGCGTTCCTGGGAACTTGCTATGGTCGAGAGACGCTCTCACCCCCTGAGCGATGGTCGTGGCTCCGCCGCGATCTCACGCGTCAGACGCCGACCGGCGACCACGCGATCACCGAATCCCGTTCGAGGATGCACCGCTGTTCGGTGCGCCCGGAAACGGGCGTCCTCGAAAGGAGCCGCACCCCGGGCTACTCGTCTGTGTGCTGTGATGCGCCTCAGTGGTCCAGGTTCGTTCTCGCCATGCCGACCCTTCTCCACTCCCCGCAGAACCCTCAACACCAGACGACGCACTACTCCCCCACTTAGCGGGACTCCTTCTCCATCGACAGGCGGCATCGCCGCACCAAGACGAGAAAGCGAGTACCCGGTGGAAGACTTCCACACACTGTCAGGACCGGTCGTGATCCTGCTCATGCTGCTGTTCTTCGGCGGCAGCCTCTACATGTCCATCCGCATCTCCCGCAGAAAGGAGAACGCCGACGGATACATGACCGGTGGCGGCAAGATCGGGTTCGGCATCTCCGCGGCCTCGATGACCGCTACCTGGATCTGGGCATCCTCGATGTACGCCTCCGCGACATCCGGATACACCTACGGCATCTCCGGCCCCATTCACTACGGCCTCTGGGGTGCACTGATGATCCTCCTCATCTATCCCTTCGGGCGCCGCATCCGCACGGTCGCACCTCACGCGCACACCATCGCCGAGGTCATGTTCGCCCGCCACGGACGTTCGAGTCAGCTCATGCTCGCCGGCTCCAATGTGCTCGGCAGCCTGATCAGCCTCACGTCGAATCTGATCGCCGGAGGCGCGCTCGTCTCGATGCTGTCGCCGTTCACCTTCACACAGGGCATCGTCGCCATCGCGATCGGCGTGCTCGCCTACACGCTGTGGTCGGGCTTCAGGGCGTCGGTGCTCACCGACTTTGCGCAGGTCATCGCCATGCTGGGGGCCGTCGCGATCATCGTTCCGGTGATCTTCTTCGCCGCGGGTGGCCCCGAGCTGTTCGTCACCGGCGCAGCGAATCTCACCCCGCAGCAGGGCGACTTCTTCTCTTCCGACGCGTTCTTCAACCAGGGCGCTCCCTACATCGCCGCGGTGCTCGCCTACGCGATCGGCAACCAGACCATCGCGCAGCGACTGTTCGCCGTGCGAGAGGACCTGATCAAGAAGACATTCGTCACCGCGACATTCGGGTACGGCGCGTCTATCATCGGGATCGGCATGCTGGGAGTGCTCGCCCTGTACGCAGGGATCCAGCCGATGGACGGCGACGTCAACAATCTGATCCCGCAGATGGCCTCGACATACCTGCCCCCGCTGCTGATCTGCGTGTTCTTCGTCATGATCATCGGCTCGTTGTCGTCCACCGCGGATGCCGACATGACGGCTCTCTCGTCGATCATGATGGCTGACATCTACGGGCAGAACATCGCGGGCAAGAAGAACGCCAACCCGAAGACGATGCTGCTCATCGGCAGACTCACCATGATCGGCGCAACCGCCGCGGCACTCGGCTTCGCATCGATGCAGTTCAACATCCTCGACCTGCTGGTGTTCGTCGGTGCACTGTGGGGAGCGCTCGTGTTCCCCGTCATCGCGAGCTTCTACTGGGACCGCGTGACGAACTCCGCGTTCAGCATCGCCGTGATCGCCGCGCTCGCCGCGTTCCTGCCCGTGCGTTTCGAGTGGATCTCCCTGTCGGGGGGCTGGGGTCTCGCGAGTGACGTCCTCTCCGTCGTCGGGATCGGGGTGGTCCTGGCCCTGATGTCGTTCGGCTTCTTCGGTCTGCGGGTGGCGCTTGTGGTCGGGACGCTGGCCACGCTGGTGTCGGCGCCGTTCGCGATCGGCTTCCTGCACCAGTACCCGGTGTTGTCGGGGTCACTGGTCGCATACGCGGTGAGCACGTTGGTCTGCGTCGCCCTCACGATGATGAACAGGACGCGGAGATTCGACTTCGACCTGATCAAGGAGCGCACCGGCAGCTTCGACACCGGGGATATCACACGAAGCGCCGATGTGAAGGGCGACGCCACGCTCGCCGGGAAGGACGCCTGATGGAGACCATTCTGTTGACCGCGTACGTGCTGGTGTGGCCGATCATCGTCGTCGGAGTGCTCACCGTCGTGATTCGGGCTTTCGTGAAGGACGCCAAGGAGGCGAGACGCGAAGGGCGCGACATCATCTGATCATCGATGGCTCCGCACAGATGTCGACAAGGCGTGTGTGCGGAGCCATCGGCGCACTGCCCCGCGCCTGTACCTCTCGCGCTCGGACGAAGAGGATTGTCTCGATGCCGCCCGTCGTCGCGCGTCGCCGCCCTCCGTAGCGCTACTCGATCGGAATACGCAGGACTCGGTCGTCGCCCTCGCGGGGATCGCCCCGCCCGTCCGTGTTGTTCGTGAGAACCCAGAGTGCCCCGTCTGGCGCGACCACGACGTCGCGAAGCCTCCCGAGCGATTCGACGAAGTATTCTCCGGCGGTGCGCACGTCGGAGAGCGGCACCTCCCTGAGCCGCTCTCCACGGAGATTCGCGATGAAGATCGATCCCGACGCGATCGTGATGCCGCTCGGACTGGCGGTGTCCGGCGACCACTGCTGGACCGGATCGACGAACTCGTCACGATCCGCGATGCCCTCGACCGTCGGCCACCCGTAGTTCCCACCGGCCTCGATCACGTTCAGTTCGTCCCAGGTGTCCTGGCCGAACTCGCTCGCGTAGAGCGTGCCTTCGTCGTCCCACGCCAGGCCCTGAGGATTGCGGTGCCCCAGGCTGTAGACGGGTGATCCCGGGAAGGGGTTGTCCTCCGGCACGTCCCCGTCCGGTGTGATGCGGAGGATCTTCCCGGCCAGCGAGTCCCGATCCTGAGCGCCCTCACGGTCGCCCGCGTCGCCGACCGTCACGTAGAGCATGTCGTCGGGGCCGAACGCGATGCGTCCGCCGTTGTGATTCCCGGCGGCGGGGATCCCGGAGAGGATCGTCTCGGATTCGCCGAGCTCGAACGAACCCGGCGCCCCCGACAACGCGAAGCGCTGCACCCTGTTCTCGCCGACAGCCGTCGAGTACGCGTACAGCCAATCGTCCCGCAGCGCGATACCGAGCAGTCCCCCCTCTCCTCGAGGCGCGACGCCGTCGATCATCCCGAGCTCGCGAAGCCTCCCGTCGCCGGAAACCTCGACGATGCGGGCGGTGTCCCGTTCGCTGATCAGCGCCGTGCTCCCGAAGAAGGCGATGGACCATGGGGCCTCCAGTCCAGCCGCGACCGTGGACGCGCGCCCCGGAACGATGCTTCCCGATCCGGCGGACGGCGAGGGTGCGAGCGGCGCGGGAGAGGACGAGGCGGGGGACGTAGGAGCGCACGCGGCGAGAGCGATCGCGATGAGAGCAGTCGAGACGAGAGCAGTCGAGACGAGAGCGCCCGCCCCTCGAGCGACCGCGGCGACACGCGGATCGGCCGGCGTCCTCTGCGCCCTCCGCGTCGTCGTCATCGCCGATCCCTTCATCCTCCGTTCGAGAGTAGGCGAGCGGCGCGCACCGCAGAAGAGGCAGGTGTCCGAGGGGGCGCGTAGCCTGCCACGGTGTCGAAGGAACAAGCTCTCCCGGGCCCGTGCACCCTCTGCGGAGGAACGCGCGGTGCCCGCGGTGACGACTCCTGGCGCTGCGCCTCCTGCGGATGGCGCTACGGGGACGTCCCCGACGCCGATCTCCCGCTCCCCCGCATCGACGTCGTCTACTACATCCGTTTCGACCGTCGGGTGAAGATCGGCACGAGCCGACGACCGCGACAACGGCTGGCGAGCATCCGACACGACGAGCTTCTCGCCTTCGAGCGGGGCGGACGCCCGGTCGAGCAGCAGCGACACCGCGAGTTCGCCTCGGACCGCGAAGGCGGAGAGTGGTTCACGTTGACGGACGATCTGCGGACGCACGTCGACGCCCTCCGCCGCGAGGGTGAGCCGTGGCTGCTCTACGGGCGATGGCTGAGCAACGCGCTCCGCGGTCTCGATGCCTCGTGACCTGCGCCAGGACGTGACGGTGCCGGGCGACTGCTTCGGGAAGTCCAGTCGCCCGGCACCGCGTCTCTGCGGGGATCAGGCCGTGGCCGCATGCCCCCTGGTGGTCGCCGGCTGCGGCTGCGAGAACAGCACCACGACGATCACGGCGACGCCGACGACGACGTGCGGGAGCCAGACGTTCAGCGCCTCGCCCGCGAACCCGAAGATCCACGGCGAGAGGGCGAGGAAGAGGCTGGCGACGATGTCGAACACCAGGTGGACGGGCATCGGGATGAAACCGAAGGGGCCCCATTCGTACTTCGTGAAGAGGCTGTACACGATCAGCCCGACACCGAGGACGATCGGGATGATGACCGCCGCTCCGCCCACGTTCGCGAAGCCGAACAGCCAGGGAGCGGCGATCAACGCGACGCCGACGATGTAGTCGAGAATTCCATGGACCTTGGTGGGGATGAAACGCATGATTCCTCCTTGTGTGGCGCCGCTTCCGCGACTCACCACTGGTTCGAAGCCCGCCCCGGATCGGATTGCCTCCCCGCCTCGGAGAACGATCGACCTGCGGGCCGGAGAGCTCGATTCGAGTCTCTCGACGGCACACTCGCGGCCCGGTCCCAGGCAGCCCTGCTACGTTGAGCATGCCGGTATCTCGCCGGCATCAGGGAAGACTTCTCGTCGACCAACGGGCCTCCTGGGTCATTTCGTTCTCCGTCGCCTCCTCTGTGTGAGCCCGAGGAGCATCATGCCCACCCCGTCAGTCCCCTCTTTTCTCGACCCTGCGCACGCCTGGGCGGCGCCCATCGCCCTCCCCGTCGGCACGACGGCCATCGTGTATTGCGAGGGCCAGTTCGGCGAGCAGGACGGCAAGACCGCGAACGGTCTGGTCCGACACTCGGAGAGGTACGAGATCCTCAGCGTCATCGACAGCACCCACGCGGGTGCGGACGCCGGCGTGCTCCTGGACGGTCTCGCGAACGACATCCCGATCCTCGACGGACTCCCGACGGCGATCGCTCATGCGGGTCACGTGCCGGACTACCTGATCTGCGGTGTCGCACCGGCTGATGGGCTGCTCTCCGCCGAACAGCGCACCGTGCTGCTCGACGGCATCGCCCGCGGGATGCACATCATCAACGGCCTGCACGAGTTCCTCACCGACGATGCCGAGTTCGTCGCGGCTGCCCTTCTCGCCCAGGTCACGATCACCGATATCCGTCGCCCCCGGGACAAGAAGGATCTCCATCTGTTCTCCGGCCGCATCTTCGACGTGACCTGTCCGCGCATCACCATCCTCGGGACCGACGGCGCGATCGGCAAGCGCACCACCGCGACGATCCTCGTGAAGGCCCTCAACGATCGTGGCGTCCACGCCGTGATGGTCGGCACCGGACAGACCACGATCATCCAGGGCGGCCGCTACGGCGTCGCGCTCGACGCCCTCGTGCCCCAGTTCTGCTCGGGTGAGGTCGAGAACCAGGTGGTCGCGGCGTTCGAAGGCGAAGACCCGGACGTCATCATCGTGGAGGGACAGGGCGCGCTCAGCCACCCCGCATACATCACCTCGGCGCACATCCTCCGCGGCAGTCACCCTGCGGGGGTCATCGTGCAGCACGCCCCGGGCCGGACGGTCCTGGGCGACTTCCCGATGGTCGCGATGCCGACGGTCACGAGTGAGATCGCCCTGATCGAGGCTTTCGCCGACACGAAGGTCATCGGCGTCACGGTGAACCATGAGAACCTCACGGCGGAGCAGCTCGCCGCCGCCATCGACGAGATCGAGCTCGACACCGGACTCCCCGCCACCGACCCCCTGACCCGACCGCTGGCGGAGCTCGTGGAGATGGTGCTGCAGGCATTCCCGACGCTCAGCCCGCGACGGACCACCCGTAGCGCCGCGTGAGAGCTGCGCCGACCCGGTCATAGCGCCCCCGATCGAGAACGGCGGCCTCTCGCCGCAGCCCGCGCTCGTGCACGCTGTACAGCTGTTCGACATCCACCCAGGACTCTCGACCCTGAGAGTCCCAGTCGCCCGTACCGATCGACAGATAGTCGCGGTCACCGTCATGGGGCTTGCTCGTCATCCGCACCGCGTACACGCGCTCTCCGGACTCCCGCCCGATGACGAGCACGGGACGATCCTTCCCGCGACCGTCGTTCTCCTCGTAGGGAACCCAGGTCCAGACGATCTCTCCCGCATCCGGTGCGCCGTCCCGCTGCGGTGCGTAGCCGACCTGCAGGCGCGTGATCCGATCCGGATCGATGCGGACGGTGTCGGTGCCGCGCGCCCGTCCCGGGTCGGTACCGCCACCCGCGGGCGTCGGGCGCTCCTGCGGGGTCCGTAGACGCGCGTCCGGGCGTCTCGGATCTGATGTCCGAGACGCCCGGCCGGAGCCCACTGCCTTGAGCAGGATCTCCGCGAGTGTTGCCAGGATGCCGTTGGTCTTGCTCACACGGTCACCCTAACCGCTGATCACGCGTCTGCGAGTGCGTAGCCCTCCTCGCCGTGCACGACCTGGTCGACACCGGCGATCTCGTCTTCGTTCGTGACGCGGAAGCCGATGGTCTTCTCGATCGCGAAGCCGATGATGAACGCGACGATGAAGGAGTAGATCAGCACTCCGAGCGCCGCGATCAGCTGTACGGCGAGCTGGCGGGCGTCGCCGCCGACGAACAGTCCCGTCTCGGTGGCGAAGAAGCCGAGGTACAGCGTTCCGATGAGACCGCCGACGAGGTGGATGCCGACCACGTCGAGCGAGTCGTCGAATCCGAGGCGGAACTTCAACTCGATCGCGAGGGCGCACACGACACCGGCGAGTGCGCCGAGAAGCAGAGCCCAACCCGGCGTCAGGTTGGCGCAGGCCGGTGTGATCGCGACCAGACCGGCGACGGCACCGGACGCTGCACCGACCGAGGTGGGCTTGCCGTCCTTGATCTTCTCGACGAGGATCCAGCCGAGGATGGCGGCGGCTGTGGCGCCCAGGGTGTTCAGACCGATGAGTCCGACGCCGCCCATGTCCTCGGCCAGCCATTCCGCTCCCGCGTTGAAACCGAACCAGCCGAACCACAGCAGGGCGGCCCCGAGGAGCGTGAGCGGCACGTTGTGCGGCTTCAGGATGCCCTTCTGGAACCCGATGCGCTTGCCGAGGACCAGGGCGAGTGCCAGAGCCGCGGCGCCCGCGTTGATGTGCACGGCGGTACCGCCGGCGTAGTCGATCACGCCGATGCCGCTGTCCTCGCCGAAGAGCGTGGTGCCGAGGTTCATGATCCAGCCACCGCCCCAGACCCATGCGGCGACCGGGAAGTAGCCGACGGTCGCGAAGATGCCGGCGAAGATGAGCCAGCTGCCGAACTTCGCACGATCCGCGATCGCTCCGGAGATCAGCGCGACCGTGATGATCGCGAATGTGGCACCGTAGGCCACCCCCAGGAGCGCGACGTTCGAGCCCTCACCGGCCGCCAGGCTCGACAGCCCGAAGTCCGCGAAGGGGTTGCCAGCGAACGCGGTCGGGCTGTCGACCGCGCTCATCGAGAAACCGAAGAGAATCCAGAGCACGGCGACGAGTCCGATGGAGCCGAAGCTCATCATCATCATGCTGACGACGCTCTTCGCCTTGACGAGACCGCCATAGAAGAAGGCGACGCCGGGCGTCATGAGCAGCACCAGCGCTGTCGCGGTGATCGCCCACGAGATGTTGCCGGGAGCATCCATAGGAAAACCTCACATCCGAAGTAATTGAGAGCTTCAGTGTGACGACCTGCGGTTTCGTCAATGCGTGAGGTTTGTTTCCCCGCTGTTACAGCGCGGCTCCGCCCGTGAACATCGCGTTACGCGCGCCTGCAGGCTTACGCAGAATGTGTCAGGGCATTGAGTCGGGAGATGGCGCGGAGGTACTTCTTGCGGTACCCGCCGGCGAGCATCTCGTCGGAGAAGACCGCGTCGAGGCCGAGCCCGGTGGCCACGATCGGGATCTGCGCGTCGTACACACGATCGACGAACGCGACGAAGCGCAGCGCCTCCGACTGATCGGTGAGCTGGCGCACGCCGCGCAG
This sequence comes from Microbacterium sp. UBA3486, assembly GCF_002377845.1. NCBI lineage: Bacteria > Bacillati > Actinomycetota > Actinomycetes > Micrococcales > Microbacteriaceae > Microbacterium > Microbacterium sp. UBA3486. The sequence continues at coordinate 41,065 of NZ_DFQP01000104.1, read as the reverse complement.
GCCCACGCTTCCCAGTCCGTCGATCAGCCTGATGTAGCGCGAGGGGTGCACCTGCGCGAGATGACGGATCAGGTCGTCGAACCGGTCGTCGGACGCTGCGCCCGCGGCGCCGGCCTTTTCGATCGCCGTCTCGTACGCGTCGTCGTCGAGCACCACCGCGTGTCCGTCGAGGGCGCGCTGGCGGAAGTCGACGCCGTCGATGCGCAGCGTCTGGAAGCTGTCGGACATCGCATGGATCTCGCGCAGGAAGTCCTGTGCGGCGAATCGCCCCTCGCCGAGCGCGTTCGGCGGGGTGTTCGAGGTCGCGGCGAGCCGGGTGCCCGTCGGCACGAGCTCCCCCAGAAGGCGGGTCATCACCATCGTGTCGCCCGGGTCGTCGAGCTCGAACTCGTCGATGCACAGCAGGTCGGCACCTTTGAGCAGATCGACGGTGTTCTTGTAGCCGAGTGCGCCGACCAGGGCGGTGTACTCGATGAACGAGCCGAAGTATTTCCGGCGGGCGGGCATCGCGTGATAGATCGAGGCGAGCAGGTGCGTCTTCCCGACGCCGAAACCACCGTCGAGGTAGACGCCGGGCTTCAGCTCGGGCTCCTTCTTCGCCCGGCTGAACAGCCCTCCGCGCTTCGCGGGGGTGCCGCGCCCGGCGAAGCGCATCAGCGTCTCCTTCGCCTCCTCCTGCGAGGGATATGCGGGATCGGCGCGATAGCTGTCGAACGTCGCGGTGTCGAACTGCGGCGGCGGCACCAGGCTCGCCAGCATCTCGGGTCCGCTGACGGTCGGCTGGCGCTCGGTGAGGTGCACGATTCCCGTGCGGCTGGTCGGGTCGGTCATCACGGTCCTGAATCAGGTGCTCACCTGTGTCGAAGTCTTACGAATCGGGCGCAGGGTGCTCGGCGGGGATCTATCGTCGAAGGGACGGATCAACACTACGCCGTCTGCAGCCGCACCCTCGTCCGCTCAAACGCTTCGGAGATCCCATGGCCATCGAGTTCGATTCCTCCTCCCCCAAGTTCGCCGAGTACGCCGAACCCGGCCGGCTCGTCACCACCGAGTGGCTCGCGGAACGGCTGGGGACTCCTGGACTCGTGGTCGTCGAGTCCGACGAAGACGTGCTCCTCTACGAAACCGGCCACATCCCGGGCGCGGTGAAGGTCGACTGGCACACCGAACTCAACGACCCGGTCGTGCGCGACTACGTCGACGGCGAGGGCTTCGCCGAGCTGCTCAGCCGCAAGGGCATAGCACGCGACGACACGGTCGTCATCTACGGCGACAAGAACAACTGGTGGGCCGCCTACGCCCTCTGGGTGTTCTCGCTGTTCGGCCACGAAGACGTGCGTCTGCTCGACGGCGGACGCGATCGGTGGATCGCCGAGGGGCGCGAGCTCACGCGTGAGGCAACGAACCGGCCGCCCACGGAGTACCCCGTCGTCGAGCGCGACGACTCGATCATCCGTGCATACAAGGAAGACGTCCTGGCCCACATCGGCAGCCCGCTGATCGATGTGCGCTCCCCAGAGGAGTACAGCGGAGAGCGCACGACGGCGCCCGCGTATCCCGAGGAGGGAACCCTCCGCGCCGGTCACATCCCGACCGCGCAGAGCGTGCCGTGGGCGAAGGCGGTGGCCGAGGACGGCGGCTTCCGCAGCCGTGCGGAGCTCGACGCGATCTACCGCGACGGCGCAGGGCTCCGCGACGGGGATGATGTCGTCGCCTACTGCCGGATCGGCGAGCGGTCGAGCCACACCTGGTTCGTGCTCAAGCACCTCCTCGGCTTCGAGAACGTGCGCAACTACGACGGATCCTGGACAGAGTGGGGCAGCGCGGTACGCGTGCCCATCGTCACCGGTTCCGAGCCCGGCACACTCTGAACATGTGACAATGACAGGGATGAGCACAAGCGACGTTCCTGACACTCTCGCCGAGATCCGCGACGGCTTCCTGGAGACCCCGGAGCCCGATCGCCTCCTGCTGCTGCTCGAGTTCTCGGACGAGCTTCCCGACGTCTCGGACGAGGTCGCGGCCCACCCGGAGATGTACGAGCGCGTCGCGGAGTGCCAGTCGCCGGTGTACATCCATGTCGAGGTGAACGATGACATCGTCACGATGCACGCGACTGCCCCGCCCGAAGCTCCGACGACCCGCGGGTTCGCAAGCATCCTGGTGCAGGGTCTCACCGGCCTCACCGCAGACGAGGTGCTCGCGATTCCCAATGACTACCCGCAGTCGATCGGTCTCACGAAGGCCGTTTCCCCTCTGCGCATCGGGGGCATGACCGGGATGCTGATGCGGGCGAAGAACCAGGTCAGCCAGAAGCGCTGAGAGCCTGTGATTCCAGCCAGTCCGTGATCGCGGTCGTCCAGCCGGTCTGGTCGTAGTTCCACAGCTTCGTGTGGCGTGCCACCGTGAACTTCGGCATCGTCACGAGATCCGGACGTGCCTCCTGCAGCGCGTGCGATGAATCCGCCGGCACGAAGCCGTCGTCGTCGCTGTGCAGGATCAGCACCGGCGCGGTCAGTTCGTCGGCACGAGCGACCATGTCCAGACGATCGAAGTGGATCGGTTCGTCCGCTCCGCTCAGGCGCGCGGTCAGAGGCATCTGGAGTGCCCCCATCGCGAGTTCCGGCAGCGGCGCACGCACGCCGGCCAGCTTCGCCTGGAACCGCAGCACCGTGCGCCAGTCGACCACGGGAGACTCGAGGATGATCCCGGCGATGCGCTCCCGGTGGCCGGACGTCACGGCGGCCTGCAGCGATACGGCACCCCCCATGGACCAGCCCATCAGGATCACCCGCTCGGCGCCGTGTCGGAGCGCATAGGCGATGGCGGCGTCGACGTCACGCCACTCCGCGGCTCCGAGGGCGTAGGCACCCGCCCTCGTGCGCGGGGCCTCGCCGTCGTTGCGGTACGACACGACCAGGTTCGGCAACCCCGCGGCGTGCAGCACCGGCACCGCCCGCAGGCACTCGGCGCGGGTCGCTCCGCGTCCGTGAACCTGGATCACCCAGGTCGATGACGACGCCGGGAAGTACCAGGCAGGACATGGCCCCGCGGGAGAGCCGATCAGCAGGTTCTCCCAGCGCAGATGGAGCTCGCTCGGGGACGAGTAGTAATAGCCGCTGAAGGCCGCGGCACGATCGACACGTGCGCCGGGTTCGATCTGGGTGAGGAGCTTGCGCCGCACGGCCGAACCATCGGCGCTGAGCACCGCCCCGAGTTTGACGTAGCCGTAGGTGCCCGTCGTGAACAGGCCGTAGCGACCGGGAAGCTCGGTGTCGGGTGTGCGCTTCAGCTCGATGGTCTGGGCGCCCGTGTCGACCGAGAGGATCTCCGTGTCGGTCGCGCGGCGCATGGGCGTGACGACCCGACGGGCCACGGCGAACACGACGAGAGCGAGCGCTGCTCCGAACGCGAACAAGGCAGGGACAAGGAGCGTAACGGCGTGCCTGAGACTCTTCATCGCTTCCTGACTCTAGCCTGTTGCCGTGACCGCACACCCCGAGGCCGGGACGCCTTTCGAGAGCGCCGTGGCCGAACTGCGCGAGACCGAGTTCCGCGATGACATCACGGTGCGCGAGATCGCCACGCCACAGGGCCTCGCGCCTTTCGCCATCGCCCTCGCCGCCGACGTGCGCCCGGAGGGTGACGGCGAGTCCGTGTACGGCACCGGCCGGTTCGTCCTGCTGCACGATCCGGACGAGCCGGGAGCCTGGGGAGGCTCGTGGCGCATCGTCATCTTCGCGCAGGCGCCGCTCGAGACCGAGATCGGCACCGATCCGCTTCTCGCCGACGTGACGTGGTCATGGCTGCTCGATGCTCTCGACTCGCGCCAAGCGGTCTATCACTCGGAATCGGGCACGTCGACGAAGACGCTGTCGAAGGGATTCGGCGGGCTCGCCGTCGAAGGAGACGGCGCCCAGATAGAATTGCGGGCGTCCTGGACTCCGGAGGGCCCGTTCCGACCGCACGTCGAAGCATGGGCCGAGCTGGTCGGAATGCTGGCGGGGCTTCCGCCCGGCTCCGAGGGCATCGCCGTGATCGGCGCGCGAAAGGCTGTACGTGACTGAATACTCCGTGATCTCGGATGCCGAGGAGTTCCGCGCAGCCTGCGCCGTGCTCGCCGCCGGTACCGGACCCGTCGCCGTGGATGTCGAGCGGGCGTCCGGCTTCCGCTATTCGCAGCGCGCCTATCTGGTGCAGGTGTTCCGTCGCGAGGCCGGCGTCTTCCTCTTCGACCCGCCGGCGATCGGCGATTTCGCACCTCTCCAGGAGGCGATCGGTGACGTGGAGTGGGTGCTCCACGCGGCGAGCCAGGACCTGCCGTCTCTTCGCGAACTGCACCTCGAACCGCCGGTGATCTTCGACACCGAGCTCGCCTCGCGCCTGCTCGGCCACGAGCGTGTCGGCCTCGGTGCCGTCGTCGAGGACACGCTGGGCATCATGCTCAAGAAGGAGCACTCCGCCGCCGATTGGTCGACTCGTCCGCTCCCCGATTCCTGGCTCGAGTACGCCGCCCTCGACGTGCTGCACCTGATCGACGTCCGCGACGTCCTCGTTCTCGAGCTCGAAGAGCAGGGCAAGACCGAGTTCGCCGCCGAAGAGTTCGCCGCCACCCTCGCCCGCGCTCCCAAACCGCCGCGCGAAGATCCCTGGCGCCGCCTCAGCGGCCTGCACCAGGTGCGTGGAGCCCGGAACCTCGCCGTCGCCCGTTCCCTCTGGCAGGCACGCGAAGCGTACGCGCAGGAGCAGGACGTCTCCCCCGGACGACTCGTGCCCGACCGCTCCCTGGTGGCGGCGGTGCTGGCGAACCCGCAGTCGAAACAGGCGCTGGCCGGCCTCAAGGAGTTCCAGGGCCGCGCGAGCCGCACGCAGCTCGACCGCTGGTGGCAGGCGATCGTCGAAGGCAGGGCATCGGAAGAGCTTCCCCGCGAACGCGTTCCGAGCGACACTCTTCCTCCCCCTCGCGCGTGGGCTGATCGGAATCCCGAAGCGGATGCACGACTCAAGGCCGCCCGTCCGGTCGTGGAGGCCGTCGCCGAGGAGCTGGGTATGCCCACCGAGAACCTCCTCACTCCGGAGTACCTGCGCCGCGTGGCCTGGGACCTGCCCGGTGAAACCCCCGAGGCGATCGCGGATGCGTTGGCAGCGCTGGGTGCCCGGCCCTGGCAGATTGCACAGACCGCACAGAAGATCGCTGCCGCCTTTGTAGAGGCGGCGCAAACGCCCGACACGACGCCCGCACCGGCTTCGTAGGTTCGACCCAACCGATTCCTCCCCGTTTCGCGGGCTTCATAGACTGAGGCCACGCACTAACTTGGAGGCAGAGTGGCCGAGATCTCGGACGTCTTCTTCGTCGATGGAGTACGCACCCCCTTCGGGCGCGCCGGCGAAAAAGGCATGTACTGGAACACCCGCGCAGATGACCTCGCCGTGAAGGCGACCATCGGCCTGATGGAGCGCAACGCCGCCGTCCCGGCAGACCGCATCGATGACGTCGCGATCGCCGCGACGAGCCAGACCGGCGACCAGGGGCTGACGCTCGGACGCTCGGTGGCGATCCTCGCCGGGCTTCCGCAGACCGTGCCCGGCCTCGCGGTCGAGCGCATGTGCGCCGGCGCCATGACGAGCGTCACGACCATGGGAGCCTCGATCGGCGTCGGCATGTACGACTTCGCCCTCGCCGGCGGTGTCGAGCACATGGGTCATCACCCGATCGGTGGCAACGCGGATCCGAACCCGCGCTTCGTCGCCGAGAAGATGGTCGACCCCGGTGCACTCAACATGGGTGTCACCGCCGAGCGCATCTTCGACCGGTTCCCGCACCTGACCAAGGAACGCTCCGACCGGTTCGGCATGCTGAGCCAGCACAAGGTGCAGGCGGCGTACGACGCCGGCAAGATCCAGCCCGACCTCGTGTCGGTCGCCACCAAGGGTGCCGACGGCGCCTGGGGTCTCGCGACCGAAGACGAGGGCCGTCGCCCGCAGACGACGATGGAAGACCTCGCGGCCCTCAAGACTCCCTTCCGTCCGCACGGGCGTGTCACGGCCGGCACCTCCTCCCCCCTCACCGACGGCGCCACGATGTCGCTGCTCGCCGGAGGTGGCGCGGTGAAGGAGTTCGGACTCGCGCCGAAGATGCGGATGGTCTCGTTCGCGTTCGCCGGCGTGCAGCCGGAGATCATGGGCATCGGACCGATTCCGTCGACCGAGAAGGCGCTCAAGAAGGCCGGACTGACGATCGCCGACATCGGGCTGTTCGAACTGAACGAGGCATTCGCCATCCAGGTGATCTCCCTGCTCGACCACTTCGGGATCGCCGATGACGACCCCCGCGTCAACCAGTGGGGCGGTGCGATCGCGCTGGGCCATCCGCTCGCGGCATCCGGTGTGCGTCTGATGATCCAGCTCGCCGCGCAGTTCGCCGAGCGTCCCGACGTCCGCTACGGTCTGACCGCCATGTGCGTCGGTCTCGGCCAAGGCGGTTCGGTCATCTGGGAGAACCCGCACTACGACGGCAAGAAGAAGAAGTGAGCGCGAACGTGACCAACTACGACGAGATCGACTTCTCCCCCATCCAGGCACTCACCGAGGGCGAGGTCATCACGCAGTCGCCGGTGCGCGACATCCGTCTCGCGTCCGGCAAGGTGCTCGCGCTGATCACGCTCGACAACGGCCGTGACCACACCCGTCCGAACACGCTGGGTCCCGCGACGCTGACGCAGCTGGGCGAGACGCTCGACGGCCTCAGGGCGCGAGCCGCGGCCGGCGAGATCCAGGCCGTCGGCATCACCGGCAAGCAGTACATCCTCGCGGCCGGCGCCGACCTGTCCGACATCAGCAAGGTCGGATCGCGCGACAACGCCCGCCTGATCGCGCAGCTCGGCCACAAGGTCCTCGGCACGCTCAGCGACCTCGGTGTGCCGTCCTTCGCCTTCGTGAACGGCCTCGCCCTGGGTGGCGGCCTGGAGATCGCCCTGAACTCCAGCTACCGCACCGTCGATTCCTCTGCTGCGGCGGTGGCTCTGCCCGAGGTCTTCCTCGGCATCATCCCCGGTTGGGGCGGCGCCTACCTGCTGCCGAACCTGATCGGCATCGAGAATGCCCTCGAGGTCGTCATCTCCAACCCGCTCAAGCAGAACCGGATGCTGAAGCCGCAGCAGGCGTTCGACCTGGGCATCTTCGACGCGATCTTCCCTGCGGCGAACTACCTCGAGAACTCGCTGGCCTGGGCGGATGCCGTCCTGGGTGGCAAGAAGGTCGAGCGCAAGAACGAGCCCGGCAAGATCGAGCGTCTCACCAAGTGGCCGATCGCCATCAAGATGGCGCGCGGGATGCTGGAGTCGAAGATCGGCACCATGCCGAAGTCGCCGTATGCGGCCCTCGACCTGCTCGACAAGGCCAAGGGCGGCACCAAGGCCGAAGGCTTCGCCCGCGAGGACGAGGCACTCGCCGAACTCGTCACGGGCGACCAGTTCGCTGCATCCATGTACGCCTTCGACCTCGTGCAGAAGCGCGCGAAGCGACCTGTCGGAGCTCCCGACAAGGCGCTGGCGAAGAAGGTCACCAAGGTCGGCATCATCGGCGCCGGTCTCATGGCGAGCCAGTTCGCACTGCTCTTCGTGCGCAAGCTCCAGGTGCCCGTGCTCATCACCGACCTGGATCAGGCACGCGTCGACAAGGGCGTCGCCTACATCCACGAGGAGATCGGCAAGCTCGAAGCGAAGGGACGCCTGGACTCCGATTCGGCGAACAAGCTGCGCGCGCTCGTCACCGGCACCACCGACAAGAGCCTGTACGCGGACTGCGACTTCGTGATCGAGGCCGTGTTCGAAGAGGTCGGGGTCAAGCAGCAGGTGTTCGGCGAGATCGAGAAGATCATCGCCGAGGACGCGATCCTCGCGACCAACACGTCGTCACTCTCCGTCGAGGAGATCGGATCGAAGCTCGCTCACCCCGAACGCCTGGTCGGCTTCCACTTCTTCAACCCTGTCGCGGTGATGCCGCTGATCGAGATCGTGAAGACACCGGCGACGGACGATGCCGCTCTGTCGACGGCGTTCGTGGTCGCGAAGAACCTCGGAAAGAACGCGGTCCTCACCGCCGACGCTCCCGGCTTCGTCGTGAACCGACTGCTCGCCAAGGTCATGGGCGAGGCGGCTCGCGCCGTCTACGAGGGCACCCCCATCGCCGATGTCGAGAAGGCCTTCGGCCCGCTCGGCCTGCCGATGGGCCCGTTCCAGTTGATCGACCTCGTCGGCTGGAAGGTCGCCGCCCACGTCCAGGACACGATGGTGAAGGCCTTCCCCGACCGCTTCTACGCCAACGAGAATTTCCATGCGCTCGCGGAGCTCGACACCGTCGTGGAGAAGGACAAGGGCGGGCGCGTCGTCGGCTGGAGCAAGCAGGCGGAGAAGGTTCTGAAGCCCGCCGTCGGCAAGAATCCCGCAACGGCGGCGACCATCCTCCAGCGTGTGCAGGACGGTCTGGCGCAGGAGATCAAGCTGATGCTCGACGAGGGCGTCGTGCCCGAGGTCGAGGACATCGACCTGTGCCTGATCCTCGGCGCCGGCTGGCCGTTCATCGACGGTGGTGCTTCACCGTACCTCGACCGTGAGGGAGCCTCGGAGCGGGCCTTCGGCGGCTCGTTCCACACCCCGCAGATCCGCGGCGTCGAGAGCCGCTGATCGTCGGACGCCATCCCGCGAAGCGCTCCACAGGATTCCTGGCGAATCCGGTGGAGCGCTTCGTCGTCCGCCGAGCCGGGAGGCCCTAGCCTGGATCGATGAGTTCTCGTCCGTCTCCGCGCACCGCCGAACAGCCGATGGCTTTCAGCTGGCGCGAGTTCTGGCGCGGTGCCGTCGCCACCTGGATCACCTTCAACGTGCTGTTCCTCCTGGTGACGACCCTCGTCCTCACCATCATGTCGCGCTCGCTGCAGGGTGTCTTCTCGATCCTGATCATGGTGGCGTGGTTCCAGCTGCTCTTCGTCGTGGCCGTCTCCGCTCTGGCGACCGTCATCGGCGGCGCGGCTGCCTTCGGGCTGGGCCGACTCCTGCGAACCACGGCGGGCATGCGCCGACACCTGGTCGCCTTCGCGGGGCTCGGTCTCATCATCGGAGCCGTGGTCATCGCGGTCGTCGGCACCTGGTCGTCGAGCGACACCGGCGAGTTCGGGTTCCTGCTGACGGACATGACCGAGCCGTACATCGCGCTGCCGCTCCTGGGTGTGAGCGCCCTCAGTGTCGCGTACGGCTGGCACTGGACCGCGTCACGGGCACTGTGCGAAGACCCTGCGCCGCAGGCCCCGATCGCCGAGACTCAGCTCGCGGGCTGAGCCGGTCGGGGGTCTTCGTCACCGCGACGAGGCCAGTACGACAACGCCCGTTCGGCCAGCGCGGTGATCGTGAGCGAGGGGTTCACGCCGGGATTCGCGGGAACGGCCGCCCCGTCGACGACGTGCAGGTCGGGATGCCCCCAGACCCGGTGATATGCGTCGACGACCCCTTCCGCCGGCGACGCCGAGATCACCGCGCCTCCGAGGAAGTGCGCCGTGAGCGGAATGCCGAACACCTCCGGCCACGATCCGCGCGCAGCCGCAGGCACTCCGCCGTCCGCCTCGACCCGCGCGGCGATCGCCGCCGCCGCGGTGTGGGCCTGGGGCAGGTGGCTCGGGTTCGGCTGCCCGTGCCCCTGCGCGCTCGTCATCACGAGGCGGCCGAAGCGGCGGCGCAGCGAGAGGGTGAGCGAGTTGTCGGCGGTCTGCATCACCAGCGCGATGATGCCGCGCTCGCTCCATCGGCGGAGGCTCCCGAGCCGCCACTGTCTCACCGGTGAGCGGAGCACCTGCGCGACCAGACGGCGCAGGCGCACGCCCAGCGGCTGTCCGCCGGGGACGATGACGGTCGCCAGCGCACCCATCAGGTTCGATCCCGGACCGTAGCGGACGTTCTCGACATGCGTGCGATCGTCGATGTGGAACGAGGTCGTGATGGCGACGCCGCGGGCGAGCTGAAGCGATTCCGGGACACTCGTGGCAACCGCTCCGTCCAGCGCCTCGGAGTTCGTGCGCGTGAGACGGCCGATCGACGTCGAGACATACGGCAGGGCTCCGGACTCCTTCATCCGATGCAGCAGCTGCTGCGTGCCCCAGGCGCCGGCAGCCAGCACGACCTGCCGGGCGGTCACGGTCCTCCGCGCCCGCCGGAACCAGGCGCCGCTGCGCTGCGTCGTCACCGCGAACCCGCCTCCGGGGAGCTCTCGCACCTCGCTGACCGTGCGCAGCGCCTCGATCGCGACCCCTCGGCGCTCCGCGAGAGGCAGGTAGTTCTTCATGAGCGTGTTCTTCGCGCCGACGCGGCATCCCACCATGCAGTTGCCACAGAGGGTGCAACCGGTGCGATCAGGGCCCTCACCACCGAAGAACGGATCCGGCGTGCGCTCCCCCGGCTTCCCGAACCAGACCCCGACGGGCGCGTGGCGGAACGTCGCACCGACGCCGAGGTCGTCCGCGGCGCCGGCCATGATCCGCTCCACCGGACCCGTGTGCGGGTAGCGCTCCACGACGCCGAGCATCCGCTTCGCCGTGGCATAGTGGGGCGCCAGCTCGGACTCCCAGTCCGCGATGCCCTGCCACTGGGGGTCCGCGAAGAAGGCCGCCCCCGGCTGGTACAGCGTGTTCGCGTAGTTGAGTGATCCGCCACCCACCCCGGCGCCCGCCAGAATCATCACGTGCGGCAGTCGGTGGATGCGCTGCACACCGTAACAGCCGAGCGCTGGTGCCCACAGGTACCGGCGGACGTTCCAGTTGGTCTTCGCGAAGTCATCGTCCTCGAAGCGGCGACCCGCCTCGTAGACGCGGACGCGGTAGCCCTTCTCCGCAAGTCGCAGAGCGGCCACGGAACCTCCGAATCCGGAACCCACGACCACGACATCCTCGTCGAACTCAGTCATCGCTCTCCTTCGGCACCATCATCGTGAGCGCACCCGGCAGCACCGCGATGGTGCACTCATCCTCGCCGATCCGCTCGCCGTCGGCATAGACCACCAGGCCGGGAGCCGACACCGTGACGGAGCGTCCACGACGATGCACCACCTCGTCGCGCGCGAGATGCGTCCCGCGGAGCAGCAGGGGGAAGAGACGCAGCAGGCGCAGTCGGCCCAACGGGGCGACACGGACGATGTCGAGGAGCCCGTCGTCGGGGAGGGCCCCGGCGCAGATCGGCATCCCGCCGCCGTAGCTGGAGGTGCTGCCGGCCGCGATCAGCGTACCCGGCTCACTTCTCGGCGGCTCGCCATCGATGGCGAGGGTGAACTCCATGGGACGCAGCCGCACGAGTTCGATCAGCAGGGCGAGGTAATAGCGAGGCGCACCGTGCGGCCAGCGGAGCCGGTTGGTGCGATCGCTGACCTTCGCGTCGAAACCCAGCGCCGCGATGGTCAGGAATTTCCTGCTGCCCTTCGCGGTGCGGACCACGCCGACGTCGATCGACCGGGGCACGCCCGTGAGAGCGAGTTCGGCGGCAGCCCGTGCGTCGCTGCGTGGGAGTCCGAGAGCGCGGGCGAGGTCGTTCCCGGTCCCGGCCGCGACCAGGACCACGGGGACCGATGCCGCACATACCGTGTCGAGCACACCGGACAGTGTGCCATCACCACCGACGACGACCAGTGCTCGCGGATCGTCTGCCACGGCCGCGACCGCGAGCCGTGCGGTGTCCTCTGCGGATCCTCCCGCATAGGCCCGCACCTCGACTCCACGATCGCGAAGATACAGAACAGCAGTCTCCGCTGCTCGCCCGCCCCGCCCTTTGCCGGAGAACGGATTCGCGAGCACGGCGATGTGCTCGGCCATGTCAGAGCGTCCGCTCGATCGGGATCACGGCACCCGGGTTGAGGATGCCCGACGGATCGAGTTCGCGCTTGATCGCACGGAGGATACGGACGCCCGTCTCGCCGATCTCCGCACGGAGCCAGGGCGCATGATCCCTGCCGACCGCGTGGTGATGGCTGATGGTCCCACCCGACGCGACGATCGCATCGTTGACACGCGCCTTCACGACATTCCACACACCGAGCGGGTCCGAACGGATGCCGGCGAGCACGGTGAAGTACAGGGAAGCCCCGGTCGGGTAGATGTGGGAGACGTGGCACATGATGTACGACTTCGCCCCGGCGTCGGCGAAGCCGTCTTTGAGTGCAGAGTCGACCGCCGAACGCAGTGTCTGCAGGTTCGACCATATGGTCGCGGTCTCGAGCGTCTCGCAGAAGACACCGGCGTCGAGCAGCGAATCCCGCAGGTAGGGGCCGTCGAACCGACCTTTCAGCCAGTCCTCCGCTGCCCCTTCACCTGCCGAGACTCCGCCGGCCGCAGCGAGCTGGATACTGGCGCGGGCACGCCGCTCGGCGATACCGTCACCTTCGTACACGGTCACCACGCTGGCGCCCTTCGCGAGAGCCCTGCCGATCTTGCCGACCTGCGCGAGACTCACCGCCGTCTCCGCTTCGTCGGAGAGCCGGATGACGGTGGGGCCATCGCCCTGCTGCGCGACCCGCCGCAGCCCCTCGGCGCCGCTGGTGAAGTCGGGGAAGGACCAGGATTCGAACACGCGGTCGCGCGGGATCCGATGCACCCGCACCCGTACCTCGGTGATCACGCCGAAGATGCCCTCGGAGCCGAGGAACACCCTGATCAGGTCTGGCCCTGCGGCGGAACCGGGCGAGCGCCCGAGCTCGATGTCGCCGGTCGGCGTCGCCACTCTGATCCCGGTCACCATCGTGTCGAAGCGCCCGTTGCCCGCCGAGTTCTGTCCCGAAGACCGGGCCGCCGCGAATCCGCCGATCGTGGCGTAGCGGAAGCTCTGAGGGAAGTGGCCGAGTTCGAAGCCGTGCGCGGACAGCGATGCTTCCGCCTCCGGCCCCGTCGTCCCCGCCGCGAACAGGGCTTCGCCGCTGAACTCATCCAGCCGGATCAGACCGCCGAGACGTCGCAGGTCGAGGCTCACGACCGCATGATGCGTGCCCCGCTCGGGCTCCAGCGCTCCTACGACGCTCGTGCCGCCCCCGAAGGGGATCACCGCGATCCCTCGCGCGACCGCGATGTCGAGGCACGCGCGCACCTCTTCGTGATCGGCAGGACGGAGGACGGCATCCGGCGCCTCCTGACGCACCTCGCGACGACGGAGGAGGTCGGGTGTCGAACGCCCACCTGCGTGGCGGATGCGCGCCTCGGCTGCATCATCGATGTTCGTCGGGCCGAGCGCGGCGCTGAACGCCGCATGATCCTCAGCGGTCAGCCGCGGAGGATCGAGCTGCACGTGCGCGAGCTCGATCGCCGGTCCGGGCTTGCGCACTCGCCCCAGCAGCATCGGCAGCAGCGCGCGCACCGCCAAGGGCAGGTCCTTCGCCTTGGCCGGATCACCCCAGCCGTTCCATCTCATCGACGGGTCCGCATCGACCCTGCCACTGTCTTGGCCCATGCGTTACAGTGTGACACATCATGGAAGAACGTCAACCACAATGGGATGCGACACAGACGCGGATCCTCGACGCCGCCGACGCGCTGATCGAGCGTCGCGGCGTGCACGGCGTCACCATCGCCGAGCTCGCCCGTCGCGCCGATCTCAGTCGCCCCACGATCTACCGCAACTGGAGCGATGCCGATGATGTCGTCCGCGCCGCGCTGCTGCGGCGCGTCGACGGCATCCTGGGCACCTTCCCCGCGGAAGCGCGCACCCGGACGGTCCTCGTCGACGACGTCCTCCATTTCACGACGCTCTTCCGCAATGACACCCTCTACGGGCGTCTGCTCGCCGATGAACCCGAAGCCTTCACCCGCTACACGCTGCAGCGCGTGGGATCGAGCCAGCGCTTGATCCTCGAGTGGCTCGCCACGGCGATCGGCACCGCACAGGCCGACGGCTCGGTCAGATCAGGACCGCCGCAGGAGATCGCGGTCATGCTGCTGCTCATCGCGCAGTCCGCGGTCCTCTCCCACGGCACCGTGGCAGACCTCATCTCGGAGAACGCGTGGGAGCGCGAACTGCGGGCCGCACTCGACGGGCTGCTCCGCCCATGACCCCGGAGTCATCGGCGCTCAACGTCGCGCGACGGAGGATCGAACTCGCGCGCGCAGCCGACGAGACGGTCGACGTCCTCGTCGTCGGGGGCGGTATCACGGGCGTGGGTGTCGCTCTGGACGCCGTCTCGCGCGGGCTCCGTGTGACGCTGATCGAAGCCGAGGATCTCGCCTTCGGGACCAGCCGCTTCAGCTCGAAGCTCGTGCACGGCGGCCTGCGCTACCTCGCGACCGGTGACATCGCGACCGCGCGAGAGAGCGCACACGAGCGACATCTCCTGATGACCACGATCGCCCCGCATCTGATCCGCCCGCTCGGACAGCTCCTGCCCTTCTCCCGCGGAGTCACGCTCCGCCAGCGCACTGCGGGCGCCGTCGGGATGGGGCTGGGAGATCTGCTCCGCATGCGCGCGCACACCACCCGCACGACGCTGCCTGCCCCCGCTCTCGTGTCCGCGCGCTCCGCCACCCGCCTGGTGCCTGCGCTCGACCCTCACGGCCTCCGCGGCGGAATACTGTCCTTCGACGGCCAGCTGGTCGACGACGCGCGGCTCGTGGCGACCGTCGCCCGCACGGCGGCATCTCTTGGCGCTCGCATCCTCACCCGCGTCCGCGCGGTCGTGTTGCGGGAAGACGGCGCATCGGTCGAGGAGACGACCACGGGCGAGCGGTTCGACATCAGAGCCCGCGCCGTCATCAACGCGACCGGCGTCTGGGCGGGTGCGCTCGATCAGACGATCCACGTGCGCCCGAGCCGAGGGACGCACATCGTCCTCGCCGCCGCCGACCTGGGTTCGCCATCGACCGCGCTCACCATCCCGCACGAGGGATCGATCAGTCGCTACGTCTTCGCGCTGCCGCAGGGCTTCGGCCGCGTGATCGTCGGCCTCACCGACGAAGACTCCCCCGGTATCGTGCCGCGTGTCGCCCGGCCGACGGAGCCGGAGATCGATTTCCTGCTGCAGAACCTCAATCGCGTGATCGCTGCTCCCCTCGGCCGCGATCGGGTGCGGGGTGCGTTCGCCGGCCTGCGTCCGCTGGTCGACAGCGGGACGGTCTCCACCGCCGATGTCTCTCGCCGGCATCTGGTGACGGTATCCACCGCCGGATTCGTCACGGTGCTCGGAGGAAAGCTGACCACCTACCGCCGGATGGCCGAGGATGCCGTGGACCTCGCGGGACGCACCCGCGGACTGCAGTCGAGGCCGAGCCGCACGGCGTCGCTGCGCCTCGTCGATCGGTCGGTGCCCGCCTCGGATGACGTGCTCGACGACGCCACGGGCTTGACCGCCGCGGAGGTCGAGTTCGCCGTTCGCACGGAGGGCGCGATGACCGTCGATGACGTCCTCGACAGGCGCACCCGTGTCGGACTCGTGGATGCCGATCGCGCACGCTGCCACGCGGCCGTCGAGGACGTCGTCGCCCGCACTCTCGCCGACCTCGCCTGACCCGCTGCGGCGAATCCTGAGCGGTGCGTATCCAGCGCACAGCGTCGCAGGTAACGTGCGCGGAACAGCGCATGAACTCCCCCGCCCGACCCGTCTCGAAGGCGACACAGCACCCGGCGACCCTGCACAGTGGTGACATGGACATGCTCTTCACGATGCTGGGCAGCAAGGGGATGTCGGGTCTGCTGAAGACCGGAACGGCGATCCTCACCACCCTTCTGGTCCTCCCCGCCCTCCTCAAGCTCTTCATCGTCACCGTCGACGAGGGGTGGGCGGCGATCCGGACGCGCAACGGCAAGCCGATCATCCGCAACCGCCCGCAGCGTCGTCCGCGGAACCGCGGCGGGGCCGTCGGAGAGGTCGTCGTTCTTGACCCGGGCTCGCACGGAGCATTCCCGCTGTTCTACTGGTACAAGCTCATCGACGTCCGTTGCCGCGCGACCGATCTGCCCGCGCGAGAGATGAGCGGCGCGAGCGGACACCAGCACCGCGTGCACGCCTCGTTCGAGTGGCGCCCGATACCGACGGGAAGCGACCTTCGCGTGTTCGAGCTCGACGTCGTGAACGTCAAGGAGCGAGCCTCGAACATCGTCGGCGCCGCGCTGAGGGACGTGATCCGTGGTCTCGAGGGAGCCGAGCTGCCGCACAACGACGAGATCAACACCCGAGTGATCGCGGCCAGCGCCGCGGAAGTGCGTCGCGCCTGCGGCGTCGAGCTGGTGCGGGTCATGGTCACCGGCGACGCACTCACCGACGGTTACCTGCTGTCGACCGCACTCCGAGACGTCGATCGCGGAGCACAGGCCGTCGCCGCGTTGCACGCTCTGAACTGACGCCTGCGCGCAGGGCGTTCCGAAGGGTCGGAGCGAGCGTCAGTGCCGTTCGTGCAGCGGAAGATCGATGGTTCCTGTCTCTCCCGCGTGACGCGCCTTCGGGATTCGCGTCCCGAGCACCTGCGACACGATGTCCTGTGCGATCTTCGGCGCCGTGAGGCCGGCGTCGACGAGGATCTGATCACGCGATGCGTGGTCGATGAACTCGTCGGGAAGACCCAGCTCGTCCACCGCGGTGTCGATGCCCGCCTCGCGAAGGACCTGACGTACCCGGGTGCCGATGCCTCCGACCCGGATGCCGTCTTCGAGGGTGATCACGAGGCGGTGATGGGCGGCGAGTTCCACGATCGACGGCTGCACCGGAATAGCCCAGCGCGGGTCGATGACCGTCGCGCCGATCCCCTGCGCTCGGAGGCGGTCCGCGACATCGAGGGCGAGTTCGGCGAATGGTCCGATGGCGACGATCAGGACGTCTTCGGATTCGCCGCGGGCGAGCACGTCGACGCCGTCGCTCAGGCGTTCGATCGCGGGAAGATCGACGGCGACCTCGCCCTTCGGGAAGCGGATGACCGTCGGAGCGTCTTCGACGTCGACGGCCTCGCCGAGGGCCTCCGTCAGCCGCGCCCCATCACGCGGCGCGGCGATGCGGATGTGCGGGACGATCTGCAGCATCGCGAGATCCCACATGCCGTGGTGGCTGGGACCATCGGGACCGGTGACGCCCGCTCGATCGAGGACGAAGGTGACTCCGGCACGGTGCAGAGCCACGTCCATCAGCACTTGGTCGAAGGCGCGTCCCATGAACGTGGCGTACAGGGCGACGACGGGGTGCAAGCCCCCGTAGGCCAGACCAGCCGCTGACGCCACCGCGTGCTGTTCTGCGATGCCCACGTCATAGACGCGATCGGGGAAGCGTTCGGCGAACGGCGCGAGGCCGGTGGGGCGCAGCATCGCAGCCGTCATCGCGATCACGTCGTCGCGCTGCTCGCCGACGGCCACCAACGCGTCGGAGAACACATCGGTCCACCCACGCCCACCGGACGACAGGGTCTCCCCGGTCGTGGGGTCGATCTTGCCGACGGCGTGGAACTGATCGGCTTCGTCGTCGCGGGCCGGCTGGTAGCCACGGCCCTTCTCTGTGATGGTGTGGACGATGACGGGCGCACCGTAGGACTTCGCCAACTCCAGAGTCTCGAGGAGCGCAGGAAGATCGTGGCCGTCGACCGGACCGAGGTACTTGATGTCGAGGTTGGAGTACAGCGCCTCGTTGTTGGTGAACCGCGACAGGAAGCCGTGCGTGCCTCCGCGGACGCCGCGGAACACCGCACGTCCCACGGGACCGAAAGCGCGGAACAGGCGATCGGACCGCTGGTGGAGGTCCTTGTAGGCCGCTGCCGTGCGCACGCGGTTGAGGTACCGCGACATGCCGCCGATCGTCGGCGCATAGGACCGTCCGTTGTCGTTGACGACGATGACCAGGTTGCGATCGTTGTCGTCGGAGATGTTGTTCAACGCCTCCCAGGTCATGCCGCCGGTCAGCGCGCCGTCGCCGACGACCGCGACCACGTGCCGATCCGCGCGACCGGTGGCCGTCAAGGCCCGGGAGATGCCGTCCGCCCAGCTGAGCGAACTGGAGGCGTGCGACGACTCCACCACATCATGGGCGCTCTCGCCCCGCTGCGGGTACCCGGCGAGTCCACCGCGCACGCGCAGCGCCGAGAAGTCCTGGCGCCCGGTGAGGAGCTTGTGCACGTAGGACTGGTGTCCGGTGTCGAAGATGAAGGGGTCGTCCGGGGAGGAGAAAACTCGATGGAGAGCGATCGTGAGTTCGACGACGCCGAGGTTGGGGCCGAGGTGGCCGCCCGTTCTGGACACGTTCTCGACCAGGAACGTGCGGATCTCCGCAGCGAGTTCGGTCAACAGGTCGGTCGAGAGTGCATCGAGATCACGGGGTCCAGAGATGCTCGGAAGAATGGGCATCTGCACCTCCTCACAGGCTCCGTCAGAAGCGCCCGACGACGGTGCGAGCGCCCCTCGATCCTACCCCGCCGGACTCGGAGAGCACGGTGAATCGGAGCCCCTTGACAGGAAGGGCCGGCACGATGAAGGGGCCCGGGTCCGCAGACCCGAGCCCCTTCACTTCATGCGATCAGACCAGTGAACGCAGCACGTACTGCAGGATGCCGCCGTTGCGGTAGTAGTCGGCTTCGCCGGGGGTGTCGATGCGGACGACCGCATCGAACTCCACCGGCTGCTTGCCCTCGGGCGAGTTCTCGCTCGGGGTGGCCGTGACCTTGACCGTCTTGGGCGTGACACCGTTGTTGAGCTCTTCCAGACCCGAGATCGAGACGATCTCGGTTCCGTCGAGGCCCAGCGACTCCCAGCTCTCGCCGGCGGGGAACTGCAGCGGGACGACGCCCATNNCGGTGGATGCGCTCGAAGCTCTCGGTGATGACCGCCTTGACGCCCAGCAGGCTCGTGCCCTTGGCCGCCCAGTCACGCGACGAACCCGAGCCGTATTCCTTGCCCCCGAAGATGACGAGGGGCGTGCCCTGCTCCTGGTAGTTCATGCTCGCGTCGTAGATGTACGACTGCGGGCCACCGGGCTGCGTGAAGTCGCGGGTGAAGCCACCCTCGACGACCTGCCCGTCGTTCACGGCAGCGACCATCGCGTTCTTCAGACGGATGTTCGCGAAGGTTCCGCGGATCATGACCTCGTGGTTGCCGCGACGCGAGCCGAAGGAGTTGAAGTCCTTGCGGTCCACGCCGTGCTCCGTGAGGTACTGCGCCGCGGGCGTTCCGGCCTTGATGTTCCCGGCGGGCGAGATGTGGTCGGTGGTGACCGAGTCGCCGAGCGTCGCCATCACGCGCGCACCCTCGATGTCCTTCACCGGGGTGAGCTCCATCGTCATGCCCTCGAAGTACGGCGCCTTGCGCACGTACGTGGAGTTCTCGTCCCACTGGAAGATCGCGTCGTCCGGAGTGGGCAGGCTGCGCCAGCGCTCGTCACCGTCGAAGACCGTCGCGTACTGCTTGATGAACTGCTCGCGCGAGATCGAGGAGTCGACGAGTTCCTGCACCTCAGCCGGGGTCGGCCAGATGTCCTTCAGGAAGACGTCTTCGCCGTCGGTGCCCTTGCCGAGCGCGTCGTTCTCGAAGTCGAAGTGCATCGACCCGGCCAGCGCGTACGCGATGACCAGCGGCGGGCTGGCGAGGTAGTTCATCTTCACGTCGGGGCTGATGCGACCCTCGAAGTTGCGGTT